>JAEYWL010000010.1 GCA_023428915.1 Verrucomicrobiota bacterium | reverse complement strand
TATCAATCCTCGTGAGTACTTAGAGGACATCATGCGCAGGATCATGTTTCACAGCAACCAAAAGCTCTACGAGCTGTTACCTGACAATTGGCTTGAGAGCCGCCTGCAAAAATCAGCTCCTTAATTCCTTGCCAAGATGGGTTTATTTCCCGGTTACATCAAACCAGCATCGATTAAGCAGGTTGCGTGCTGCATCTATACCATCAATTAAAGAAAGATCAGGTGCAATGGTGAAGGCTACACCATGATTTCGAGCTACTTCAATCCTCGATAAGCCTGTTGAGTATTCATGTGCAGCAGCATCATGCGGAACAATATGTTTGCCATAAGTATATGGTTTGTTTTTAACGATATGCAGGTAGTGTGTTAGAGGCTCGCCATTGTGCTCGTAGTACTCAAGTAGGTGAATCTCTTGCCCACATACCTGATACCACCAAATCGCTGTAGAATCATTATATCCCAAGTCCCATGCGGTATGGACAGGCACATTGGCATCATAATAGACGCGTCGTATGCGCCCTTCCTTGCGAGCTTCAGTAATCTGTTTGCTGTAATAGAGTCCTTCATTTGAAACCTCAAAAGCTTCTTCTGGTGTGCTTGGAAACTCACGCTTCATGTCTTCACCCTGGGTTGATGCTCGCTTGATATACCAAGCCTTTTGAGAATGAGTTAATTTCGCGTTTATTTGGGTTTCAAGCGCATTAAAATAATCCGTGTAGGGATGTATTATATTCGATTCAGAATTGATCTGATAGCTATTGTGAAGCCACCAAGGGAAGAAATGAAAGCGGAAGTCTAAAGGCGATAGCTGTTTGTTTGTATCGCGTGCAGCTTGAGCTTCTTTGCACATCTCATAAAAATAACCTTCTCGACCTTCAGCTGTTGATTCTATGAATACATACTGACCTGGTGCAATCGCATTTAAAGCGCCTGTAACGATCTCCCTAGCCTTATCCGGATACTTGGCACATATCTTTCCAAATTCGCTAATATGAAGATATTGTAGCGTACTTGATCGCATAGAGATACCCACTCTGAGAGTAGAGCCGTTATTTAATTGCAGCTCACGTGCGTTATCTGTATTGGCCATGCGCAATCCTTTAATCTCAACAGGCAAGCTATCGTAGGCAAATTTGACCCTCCTGAATAGCATTTCAGCATCCTCGCGAGTATGTGCTATAATACCAGCATGCTGGTTGCTGTTGAAGAGACAGCGATCTAAGAACAAGAGACTAACAAACGTGCTTATACCGAGCTGCCTAGCCTTTAAGATCAAGTTGCAGTACCATATCTCTTTGTAGAGCTTTTCTTGCGCCCAATTAAGCTTAAAGAGCTCCTTGTTGCCCGACTTGTCAATGATGTAGTACAGGTGATTTAATCGCCAGCAAGGATCATTTAGGAGCTGCTCTGCTGCTTCGATGTTAGGTGCTGCTGCCATCAACAAGTTCCTTTGATGTGCCGTCAATATGCTTCATCAAGAAAGCGAGAGGATTAGCTGCATCTCCAGTCACTTGCTGCCTGTCGCTCCAACCGCAAGTATTCACCATAACGAATTTGGTAAACCCAGCATTATATTGATTTAGCAAACCACCTTTTAAGAGCTTAGACTGTTGCCAAGCTTGAGCGTAACTGTATACACGGGAAAACTTTTCATTACCTTTTGCCCACTCTGACAATAGATCTGGTAGATAGCCACGTTCTAAAGCAAAATCTTTATACCAGATACTATTTTCCCGATGCATCCATTCAATAAAAGCATCAGCTTCCTTTTCAATGAAATCACTAGTATACTTCTTTGGCCTACCTCCTGTTTCACTCCCACGATAAGGTAAATGCCCTTTAGGTGCTGGCATGTAGTACTCCTATATTAACTCTGCAATACAATGAAGAGGTGTTTTATCCAAAAATGAATCTAGAATTCGGCAATCTTTGTTACTAAGTTTACATGGATAGCCAGCAACTAGCGCATAAATATTTTCTTCTTTACCAGCTTCAATGCGACATGCTTCTAGATATGCTTTCATTTCTCTAGATGCTCCATGAAGGCTTTGAATCCCTTCTTTATCTAAAACGAATCCAAATGTTCCTTTTTGTAGCAAGGTCTGTCTACCTGAACATTCGTTGAAGCATACCTCTCTAGTTATCTGAATATATTGCGACATGAAAGCCTCTCTTTTCTTAATTTGTCTACAATGATAATTTTAACAAAGTATGAAGAAGTAAGCAAATTTATGGACAAGATACTATCAGCGTAAAGTCTCTATTTTTTCGAGATTCAAAGATTCAATATATTTCTTTAGCTCAAAATCTCTTCTAGAAACAAAAATGTGTTTAGATTTGAGAATAATCTTTCGTGTACTATGCTTTGAAAAAAACAACCCTTTTAAAGGCCCTTTCAAATTGGCTCTATCTATAAGTTTAGCAACAGATGCTGTATGCATATCGAAATCAGCAAGATCGAGTGTCTTTCCCGGTTGAGCTAATAAAGTTTTAAAAAATAGATATGGATTGGATTCTTCCTTAAAACTTTGCAATAAGTAACTCGTAATTTGACCTCCTTGATGCCACTCAACATCCAGAAGAAATAAATTTATATGTAGCCGAAGTGCTAGAGAGTAAGGACATGGAACGATTTCAGAGCTAAAAACTGCGCTTGAAAGTTGACCTTCATGATATGTGATCACAGAGGACATGAAATTTTTCAAATAATCTCGAAATCTTTCCACTTTAAAAAACTGAATAGATGGCATAAAATTTCGATTTTTTATTGCCTGCATTTCAATCCAATAGGCTTTTTTTTCTATTAAGTAAGCTACGTGTGTATGACAATCACTAAACCTTTGATTCTTAGGTCGTTTTATTTCAATTTTAAAATTATCTAAGTGCCAACATTCTTCAGCAAGACGAAAATATTTCCAGACGACCCATGGCGCCATATATTGCCATTGCAAAAGACTAAGCTCTTTTCTTCTTTGGCTTGCAGACTCAGCAAAACTCGCGCTGCTAAAAATTGGCTTGCTGACGATTTGTTCATTTTGCTGATCATAATATTCCCACTGCTCAATGGTCACCATCTCCTTTACTAGCTTTTGATGACCCTCTTCAATTAAAAGACTGCATAAGTCGCACAATTTATCTGAGGCTTCCTCATAGTACGGAGGGCTTGAATACTTGTCTTTAGACTTTAAAATTGATGAAATAGCTATAAGTTGATCTTCTAGGAGCTGTCTTAACTCCATTTTCTTAAAAAGGGTCTTGGATGCATTGATACGAGTCGTTAAAACCTTAAAAGATTCATTAACTTCTTTAATTGCATTTTTTTCTGCATTATGGAGCCTAGTTGCGTGATCTCTTTCGTCCCTATCCCATTCGATCTTCAAACCCTCGAGTTCCTTTGAAGCTTTAATGAAAGGGACTATGTAATTGGATAAATGATCAAAAAATTCATAAGAAGAAGCCTTTTCTTGAGTCACTTGAACCAAATATTCTAAGGATTTTAAGCCATTTTTAAGATCACATACTTTCATACTGCCATTCCCCTTTCCGAACACCTTACCATAACTATGCAATCTAGAAAATTATTCAATAAATGGTAATTTTTCCCAAAGATTTCCCAATTTTTTTTCGATTCCTCTAGGTGAGAACCTTGGGAACATTCCCCTTTGTTCCCACAGATTCGTGTAGAAGGTTTTTATTTGTATAATAAGGGTTATGAATGAAGACAAAACTTTATTAGATTCTGCCAATTCAATTTTGACATCAGATGAAAGATTTACCCTAATGGGATTTTTCAGCCTGCTCTATAAACTTGATAGTCGCCATGCACAAAAGCAACATCAAGAAGATGAAGTCAATCAAGTCAACATTCATTCTCAAAAAAACAAACAAGAATTTGATGCTAAACCTCTTTTGGGGTGTTAACAGGTACATAAGGAATTCAAATAAATATGATGCTCAATGAATTGATGCAAGCAGTACAAAACAAAACAGGTCACAATCCTAAACGTAGCGGAGATAGCTACTCAACTAAATGCCCTGCTCATGATGATAAAAATCCTAGCCTTTCAATATGTGAAGGAGCTGAAGGGAAACTACTTCTTAAATGTCATGCCGGCTGTACCCTTGAAGAGGTATGCCGCTCAATGGACATTACGCCAGCCGATCTTTTTCAAAAAAAACATGAACTTACTCTACCCCCTTTCCGCAAATCCAATATCGAATATGTGTATTGTAATGCCGAAAACCTTCCAATTTACAAAAAAATTCGTCTTTACAAAGGATGTAACGCAAAAAAGGAATTTCAAATAAAGACCCTACAGAATGGATCTTGGATCTTTGGCCTTAAAACTAAGATGAGGGTACTTTACAATCTCCCTAAAGTACTTAATGCGATTAAGGAAGGACTAGAAGTCCATCTAGTAGAAGGTGAAAAAGATGCCGATCGCTTGTCAAAAGAAGGACTGATTGCAACTACACCTATCGAGGGCGCTGGATCTCTTTTATCTCAAGACTATGTAAAGCAACTTAAAGGGGCAAAAGTTGTCTTACTCTATGATGAGGATCGAGCCGGTCATAAAAGGCGCGATCAATGGATTAAACTGCTTCAGAATGAGGTTGCATACCTAAAGATGGTGGCGCTTCCTGGATTAACTTTCCAAGAGAAGCATGGTCATGACATCACAGATTGGCTTTCACAAAATCATACTATTGAAGAATTTCTAAAACTTGTTAACGAGATACCAATAAATAATTACTTGAAGGCGGAAGTTAAACACGATCTTGTTGTAATCAACTTAGCAGATTTTCTAGAGAAAGACATTCAACCTCGCGAAATGATTTTATCTCCCATCATTCCTACTCAAGGTCTGACTATGCTTTACGCTAAAAGAGGTGTTGGCAAGACTTTTGTAGCGTTGGGAATAGGGTTAACAGTGGCAGCGGGAGGTACCATGCTCAAATGGTCAGCTCCTAATCCACGTAAAATCCTCTATGTCGATGGTGAAATGCCAGCCTCCATAATGCAAGAACGACTAGCTAAGATAGCAGTGGGAATGAATATAGAGCTTCCAGATGATTCTTTTTTCCGTTTAATTACCCCTGACCTGCAACCTGAAGGTATTCCAGATTTAGCAACTCTAGAAGGACAAGCAATAATCAATAGTGAACTTGAGGGTACAGAACTGCTCATATTAGACAACCTTTCTACCCTTGTGCGTTCTACTCAAGAAAATGAATCTGATGCTTGGCTACCTATACAAGAATGGGTGCTTCAACTTAGGAGACGAGGCATTAGCGTTCTTATTGTGCATCATGCAGGTAAGTCTGGAATGCAAAGGGGGACAAGTAGGCGGGAGGACGTATTAGATACAGTTATTCTTTTAACTCACCCACCTGGATATTCAGCTAAAGATGGAGCTAAATTCAACATCAAATATGAAAAAAATAGAGGATTTTTCGGAATTGACGCCGAACCTTTTAGCGTGGAAGTGGTCAATTCGATTGATGCTGGGATAAGTTGGGAGATTGGTAATCTAATCGAAGATAACGATGAACTGGGCCTTCAGGTAATGCAACTTTATGAAGAGGGTATGTCTTATCGCAAAATCGCAGATGCTCTTGGGATAACGAAAAACAAGGTTGAGGGAATCATTAAAAGATCAAAAAATCCTGAGGCAGTTAATGAATAGTAATATTCCTAAGTGTCTGTCTGTCCAAGTCCCTATACAGTCAGACAGACAGACACCTTCCAACATTGCATCAATAGCAAAAAGACGTTTAGACAAAATACTAGCAAACAAGCAGCAAGTATTTGAAAAAAAAGATTCATGCCCTCAAAACCTCAATGCAAATATCAATTCAATCACATCTTTAGATTCAATCTTACAAGACAATCTTCAAGAAATCATTAATAACGTATCAAATGTGCGTAAAGATGAGGATTCAGATGCTGTGACAATATCTAAGCCAATAAGAATCGATGCAGAGCATGCTAAGCTCATTAACGCTTGGATTACGCAAGCCCTTGAAGAGTGTCATATTGAACCATCACAAGCTTGCGTAGGCCGTATAGTAGGATGGCCTGTTAGGTCATTTGCAAAAAACTCTCTATTAGTCGATTTCAACTGTTGCTGTATGCAGAAGGGGTTACCTCAAAATAATAAACGGGATCAAGATTTTCTAAACGTTTTGGATCAGATTCTTGAGCCTCAGGGCAATCGTTATGAGTTTCCTCCACTAAGCGAATGCCGGCAACGTTATCAAAATATTAAAACCATTCTTAGACAAGAAAATGCTACTTAAAAGATTCATGTTGCAAAGTTTAATAACCCTTGCTACTTTTTAACCTCACCAAAGGAGTTTCTTCCATGAACAAGATAGATGAATATCTAAAGGTTAATGCTGCGGCACTTTATTTGGGTGTTTCGGCGAGTACGTTACGTAATTGGGAAAAACAAGGAAAACTCTCAACTCATCGTAACCCTATTAATGGATATCGCCTGTATAAAAAACAAGATCTCGAAACTTTATTAAAATTAATCCAAAATTCAAATGAAATAAAATAACCAATGAAAGCCTTATTACTTGCACGTGTTTCTAGCAAAGAACAAGAAGATGGTCAATCGATACCAGCTCAAATCCGTCGACTAACTGAGTATGCTCAAAAGAAAGGCTTTGAAGTAGAACACGTGTTTCAAATCACTGAATCTTCGACTCGAGATACTCGAAAAGAGTTTGAAAAAATTCTTGCTCTAATACGCAAATCGCGTCACCCCTATGCTCTTATTGCTGATACCATAGATAGAGTGCAGCGAAGCTTTAAGGAGTCTCTTACCCTCAACGATCTTCGCTTAGATGGGAAGGTTGAAATTCACTTCTATCGCGAAAATCTTATTCTAAACCAAAAATCCAATAGCTCAGACATACTGCGTTGGGATATGGGGGTAATGTTCGCTAAAAGCTACGTCCTTCAAATGAGCGATAATATCAAACGAAGCAAAGAAGAGGCATTAAAGAAGGGATTATGGATCGGGCTTGCCCCCTTTGGCTATCTCCATACTACAGACGAAAAAGGCGATAAGACGATCATTCCAGACCCTAATTTGAAGTATCTAATAGGTCATATGTTCGAACAATACGCCACAGGGAATGTCTCTCTACTAATGCTAACAGAAAAGATGCACGAAATGGGTATGAAGACTAAAGGTGGCCGCAAGATAGCTAAGTCGCAGGTAGAAGCCATGCTAAAAAATCCGTTTTATAGCGGAGTGATGAACACAAAAAGTGGTCACTTCCTTCATCGCTATGAACCTTTAGTTTCTCCTGAACTTTTTCGTCGAGTGCAAGATGTTTTTGCTGGATTCAATAAGAAGCCCTTCAAAGCAGCAACATCTGCCTTTATATTGAAAGGTCTGATTACCTGTAACAATTGCGGCTGTATAGCCTCTCCTGAATTAAAGAAGGGGCAATATATTTACTATAGCTGCACCAACGCTAAGCATAACTGCTCTCGAGTCTATGTTCGAGAAGAGGATCTCTTGAAGACAATTCAGACTCACTTCGGCAGGATTCAACTCCCTGATAGCGCAATTGAAGAAATTACTAACCATCTGCGCTCCATTCACGATTCCCAGCAGATCTATCATAAAGAGCAACTGAAGTCTATCCGCCAAGAGCAGGATCGTATTCAAAAGCGAATTAGCCAAATGTATGATGACAAGCTTGATGGGATCATAGATGAACCTCTCTTTCGTCAAAAGACCGAAGAGTACAAGAGACGTCAAATCGAACTTCGAGATCAGGTAGCTAGACATGAAACCGTTGATTTACAGTTTCACGTAACTGCTAATCAAGTGATGCAATTAGCTAAGCGTGCATGGGATATTTTTCAGAGTTCTGAAGTAGATGAAAAACGTCAACTTTTGAATTTTGTATTTCAGAACTTAAAATTGGACGGTAAAAACTTGCTTGTAACCCTACGTGAACCATTTCACCTATTCATACAGGTACAGGACAGTCCAGGGAGATGGGGGCGGTTGGACTCGAACCAACGGAGACCGAAGTCGAGGGATTTACAGTCCCTTGCAATTGCCACTATGCGACACCCCCAAAGAGAAGGGATTGCTGACAGTAGGAATTGAACCCACAACCGCCCGATTACAAGTCGGGTGCTCTACCAATTGAGCTATGTCAGCAGAAAGGACATTTATACCAGAAGCTTTTAATTTCGCACAACAAAATTGTAATTTAAACTTCTGGCACAATCCTCGACAGGTTTTATTTTGATTCAGCTTGACTGCTTTCTACAGAGCTGCTCTCAGGCATTTCAGCATGTGTTTGCTGCTCAGCCTGCTCAGGCTCAGGCAATTTAGGAGCATTCATGGAGCCGCCATAGACACGGCCCATTAAATTAGATGCCGAGGCGCCCGAGCTTAATAATTTTGCATTCAGGGGTTTTCTTGCTTTTGGAAGCTGCTTGGACCAGCAGCAGGCTTTGTATTTTTTTCCGGAGCCGCATGGGCAAGGATCATTACGTCCTGGTTGATTTGACATGTGAACCTCTGTAATATATGTGAATTATTTGTGATTATGCCTTCTTGACATGCTTACTCTTAGATTATAAACTGATTAGGCATTTAATTTACAGAGTTGAAAATTATGGAAAATACGGAACAAGCCGGGCTGCCGATTGCCAGGCCGCCATGGTCTGGCCTTGGCAAGCGCTTAGAGAGCGCCTGCCGCAAGGCTCTATTTGACTTTGGGATGATTCAAGATGACAACCCTGTTGCCATAGCCTTAAGCGGCGGTAAAGACAGTCTAGCGCTTTTATTTCTTTTACACGCCATTTCAGGCAGGGGCTTTCCCCCGTTTAAGTTATTCGCAGTGCATGTAAGCGGCGAGTTTTCCTGCGGCGCCGGCGTTAATTTGGATTACCTAAAGGGGATTTGCACAGCTTTGGATGTGCCTTTCATCGAGCGGCAATCGGCGCAGAAACTGGAAACCCTGGAGTGCTACAGCTGTTCCCGAGAAAGGCGCAGATTGCTTTTTGATGCAGCCAAAGAATGCGGCGCCAATATTATCGCTTTTGGGCACCATAGGGACGATAATGCCCAGACTTTGCTTATGAATCTTTTGCATAAGGGGGAATTTGCCGGCAATCTGCCGAAAATCCATATGCACGACTATGGGGTGACGATTATTCGTCCTTTGATTTATATTGCTGAAGCAGACATTCGCACCTTTGCCAGGCAGCAGGGTTTTGCACGCATCACATGCCGCTGCCCTGTAGGACAGAATTCTATGCGGCGGCAAGTCGATAAATTGTTAGATGAGATTCAGGAAGCATTTCCTAATGCCCGGGAAAATATTGCCAATGCCTCTCTATTGTATGGCTCGGATAAAGCAACAAGAAAATAGGACAGATCATGAGTAGTTCGGATGGACAAGAAAAGAGAGTCGTAATTGACGGAGTGGAGCTGGCTCTTGGTTTTCCCGATGAGTTCCAGTTTGAATGGATCGGGCAGCAAGATGTTTTGGAACAATTGTTAGCAGCCTGGATGGTAGTCGATGAAAAGGACATCCCTTTGAATCCCCGCTTAATTGGCAAACCAGGCGTGGGCAAGACTACGCTGGCTTATGCTGCAGCCAAGAGAATCAACCATCCGGTTTACATCTACCAGTGCACGATGGATACACGCCCGGAAGACTTATTGATTACACCCGTAGTGGATAAAGCCGGCGGCATCCGCTATGTCGCCTCTGCATTGGTTTCCGCAATGATTAGCGGAGGCGTGTGTATTTTGGATGAGGCCAACAGAATGAGCGAAAAATCTTGGGCCTCATTGGCACCCTTGCTGGACACCCGCCGGTATATTGAATCGATTGCGGCAGGCTTGAAGGTACATGCCCACAAAGATTTTCGCATTTGCGTTACTATGAATGATGACGCCTCTACTTTTGAAATCCCAGAATATATTCACAGCCGTCTGCAGCCGCAAATCTATTTGGATTTTCCAGAAGCCGATGAAGAGCGCAGAATTTTAAAGGAGAACCTTCCCTTTATTGAAGAGCATATCATGAGTTATGTGGTGGACTTTTTACAGCGCGCGCACGCAAGCCAAGAAAGCTACACCATCAGGGATGGAATTAATATTGCCCGCTATGCAGCCAAACGTATAAAAAGCCTTGGCGGCAAAGCTGACAAGGAATCATTGATACGGCAAGCCATAGTAATGACCCTTGGCGATGAAGCCTTAGCCTACCTCCCCTTTTCATAGCCATGAAACCTACACCTTTTTTTGTGCAGCGGGGCAATATATATGCCGTGCCGATCTTGCACTATAACATGGAATTTGCGGCACAGGTAAAGCTTGCTTTTGAAGAGCTGAAACCTGACTGCGCGGCTGTTGAGCTTCCCAAAACTATGCATTTACAAATGCTGCATGCCGCCTCTAGATTGCCGGACATTAGTTTAGTGGCCGCAGAAGCTGAGGATTTCAGCAATACTTATTATCTTGCAGAACCTTCAGAGGGAACTTTTGAAGCTTTGCGCTCAGCCCTTGAAAGAAAAATTCCAGCCTTCTGCATTGATTTAGATGTAGCCGGCTATAAAGAGCATTACGAAGCCTATCCCGATTCTTATTCTATTACTAAGATCGGTTTACAAGCTTATTACAACGCCTATTTAAAACTTGGCAAAAAAGAGGCTGCCAGTAAAGAAGACGAGCTGCGCGAGCTGTATATGGCCAAGCAATTAAAAGCTCTATCTTACTCTTACGATAAGGTTTTCTTTGTATGCGGCATGTTCCACTTGCAAAGAGTCCTGAATCTCATGGGGCAAACAACATTTCCTGAATTTCAACCGGACATTAAATTTTCAATTTCGCTGCAAACCATTACAGACATGTCCATGCGGGAGGTGTTAGCGGAGCCAGGCTGGTTTAGCCGGCACTATGAAAAATGGCGCGAGGATTTAATGCAAGATGGGGTAAAAGCGGCTCGCCTGCTTGACAGGCAGCAATTGTTATTGCAGCTTTATAAAGCCGCCGCCGAAAATTATCGCCAGCGGACCGGCAATCCTTTTCCCGGATATAACTATCGCAATGTCATGAAGTTTGTGCGCAATTACGCCTGGCTTCACGGACGTTTAATGCCAGACCTATTTAAGATACTGAATGCTGCAAAAGGCTGTGTCGACCACAACTATGCCTACGAAACGTGGGAATTGGCCACAGAATACCCCTACAAAAAAAACATCGACAATCTTCCTGAAATGCAAGTCTCAAGCGAACAGATCTGGGGCAATAGCAAACTTATTAAATTTCATCTCCGCTCTCCAGGACGGAAAGATCCCCTCTTTAGACATAGGCGAAAGGACCGCTCGGGCATGCAATTTAAGCCGCCGGGGCCTTTTGCAATTTGCTCTTATCCTCCAGAAGATTTGATTATTGAAAATTTCGGCAAATTCTTGCAAAAAAAAGGAACGCAACTTTTATCAGAAGAATCTGCCCGTACAATCCCTTTTTCCAGCAGCTTGGAAGATGGGCTTGATACTCGTGAAACTATTCGGCATTGGGCGGAGCATAAACTCTATGTGAAGTCCCGCGGCAAACCTCCCGGCGGAGTAGGCTCTATCGTGGTTGTTTTTCATGGAGAAAAGGAAGAGGAAATTTCCCCCGAAAAAAACAAATACTCGTGGAAAGCTACCTGGCTAGGGGAGCACCAGCAAGAGTCAGACATGGCTTTTTATGCAACTCCGGCAACCAACCAAGTGATAGGGCCTGGGATCAGCCGTTGCGAATATGGCGGGTTTATGATGTCCTATCCCCCGCGTAGAATGTTCGATGTCTGGTCAGACCCTGATTATAGCGCTTTTAAAGATAAAGCCGAGGTGCTGCTGGCAGCAGCCATTGATTATGCCGTTAAACCGTTGATCGTCTATGTTGCTGCTTCGCCGCCAAGGACGCTTTTAAAAAATTTTGCTCGCCGTTATGGAAAGAAAATCGTGTATATTCCACTAGGCCAGCTTTCACCTGTTACCTTGAACAAAATTCGCACATTTCATGTGCTAGATGGTTACGGTAAAAGAGATATTGCCGGAGAATACATTTATTAAATATTTAGGTGCTTATGATGCAATTTTTTCTTACATGTTTTTTGTGCGCAACACTTTCACTGCACGCATTTATTACACAGCGTACTTTAATTCAGGAAATAGAAAATCTTTATCCTGGAGACGTTGATTTTCCTACCTCGCTTGCAAACATTTTAGAACAATTCCATAGTCAAGAGAGTATTTTAAAAGAAAGCGATCTGGAAGATGAACTCTATTGCAGTCTTGAAGAAGCCTCTAATTTTATTCAAATCGGACTTCCGGCTGATGCCCTTCCTTATATTGAACATGCCAAATGGCTTTGCATGCTTACCAAGGAAGAAAGAAAAACCATCCGCCCTTACTTGCTGCCCGCAAATCATCCCGCCAAGCCTGCACTTGATCAAATTTTTACACAGCCATTTCAGGTATTAAAAAACAAAGATACTTTTAGACAGGCAGGTTTTCAATTTGTTGTAACAAGACCTGAACAATTTATTCAAATTGGCAAGCATCCCAGCTTGCCAGGTTATTTAGTAAAAGCCTATCTTGACTGTTGGACGATCAACTACAAAAACAAGCCGGCATGGCAATGGTTTTCACAACGTGTAAAGAATTCGAAGAAAATACGCCGGATTATTGCCGCTAGAAATTTTAAGTATTTTTCAGCTCCGCAAAAATGGATTTATGTATTGCCGGATGCAGAAACTTCCAATGCAGCTAATAAGAATGAAATCTTGCTGGTAGAAGAAGTGCCATTAGTACCTTATGATGATAATTTACATGCTTGGAAAACACTTATTACACGTGAACATCTAGATGAGTTATTTGCTATTGTAAATTATGTAGGCGGTTCTAGTTATCGACCAGACAATGTCCCTTATACGCAAACAGGAAAATTTGCGTTCATTGATACCGAGTACAATAATATCTTTCCAAACTACACAGGAATCACAAATTTCCTTTCTCCTGAAATGGCAGCTTATTGGATTGAGTTAACCTCCGTACACTAAAGAATTAATTTGGCGCTTAAAGGGACACAATGGACGATAAGGACGCCAGGGACCTTATAGACTTAATGGACTAAGCGCCAATGGATTGTTGTTCGGATATCATCACCTGATTAAGTTTTTTTGACGATCTCGGATTTGAGCATCATCAGACCAAAGCCAGGGACTTTAGCCTCTATATTATGCCCATTGACTTCATCAACTATACGAATGCCTTTCACTTTAACGCCAACCTTGATTACTGACGATGCCCCTTTTACTTTAATATCCTTGATGATGGTTACGTCATCGCCGTCATGCAGTATATTTCCATAGGCGTCTTTTACAACTTGCTCTTTTTCAAGGCTTTCTTTTACAGCGCCCTTCGGCCACTCATGACCGCATTCAGGACATATATACAATTCTAGATCTTGGTAAGTGTAATCAGAACCGCAATTTACACATTTTGGCAACTCATTCATTGTTTTTTCACCTTTTTTTAATTGTTACTTAGTATTTACTTTATTGGATTTGGCAAGCTGATATTGCTAAGTTTTGCATTTTGTAAATTTCAGTATAAGTAAGAAAATGGCACTTAGCAGTATAATATTTTCCATCTAATATAGAATATACCCATTTATGGCCGGCCAAATAATAATCCTCCTCGCAAATATTAGTTATTTTAATAAGGATGTTTTTGACTAATCCTACTTCCGTTGGATCGGGTTTCCTTTTGATAAATTCTTGCAGCACTAATTCTAAATGCTTGCATGCTTCTAAAACAATTAATCTTTCCATGTGAAAAGTTGCGGAGCTGGAATCTTTATAAAGCTCTAAAAAACATCTAATCAGATTAAGACGGACTTTTAAAGTCATCGTTTCATAAAAAGCAAAGCAAATTGGAAAATGAATTATTTTCATATGCCTGTTTCTGACATCATCGCTTGCCGAGTTTAATAACTGCAAATATTCTACAAAGTACTTTATGAACAAGTTCTCGCTAGATTGTTTTATAGTCTCCAAATTGGACTTTTGAATTAGTGCTTGATATTCCAATAACTCTTGCCCAATTTCACAAGCTTTATCCTTATTTCTATTTTTTAAAGCTGAAAAAAGAAGAGCGCAAATCTTAACCTTTTTACCTATGAGTTTCTTTGTAAGAACTGATTGCGGAATTAGAAAAGAAGGGTATTTTTTTATTATTCTTTGTATAATTGCGGGATTAATCTCTTTCCCCGTCACTGTCTGAAAAAAATCATCGAATTTAGCCTTTAATTCTAAAATTTTGCTAATAAGAGTTTCATCAAATAATGCAGAACCTGAAGTCAAATTTATAGCTCTTTCAATTAGCACATGGTACGCTTCACTTAACACTCCAGGTTGTGTATTTACAGGAAAAAAATGATGGAATGCTTTTTCAGGGTTATATATCGCAGTTAAAAAATTAACCACGTGAGGATCGCTCATTCCATTTTGTTTTGATCTTCTATAATGCTTAATCGCTGTAATCCAGCAAAATTGCGAAGCTTCCCGAAATACAATTTTTTTTTCTTTAGATGACTCCAAAGACTCCAAAGTTAACCATAATTGGGATAGTAAATTTTCAAACTCCCTAGGGTGACTGGCCACTAATTGAAATACCTGCGCCCAATAATTATTTACATAACCCATAAATTGCGGTAATGCTTTCAGGACAGTAGAAATTTCCAGTGCTGATGGTTTACCTTTAAGAATTTTGGTGAATGCCTTGCGGATCGAACTCTTTTCTTTTATGCTTAACTTCAACTCTCTAAAATTATTTAACTCCAGATAAATAATCAATAATAGATGCCATTGTTGATTTTTTTGAGCTCTTTCAATCAAATTTATCCACTCAGCTAGTAGTTTCTTTTCAGAAGCTACTTTTTTTATACGCAATGCAAAAAGCGGGGCTAAGCATGTCTCAAATTCATGAACTGCATTGAATAGCAAGGAGGAATAATAAGAAAAAATAGCTGATGTCAACTCGTCTGGCAACTGTAGCTGTTTTTTTTCCTTTATATTCTGCTCTTCAATTCTATTTACAATTTCTTCAATATAGTAGCTATATCTTTCAGAGCTTTTTTTTTGACTAATTAGCAACTCAAAATAGTAACAATGTTTTTCAGAGCTTTTTTGACTAATTAGCAACTCAAAAACTTGATAAACTTGCACAAGTTTTTTTTCTTTGATAACGGGATGGTCACTTGCCAGGTATTGATGCAGGGATTCGAGAAAATTATCTGTGGAATGTCCTTTATTTAAAAAGTCTATTGCTATGTTTAAAGTTGAAATGTGCCAGTCTTCAGGAAATCCTATTTTAGCAATTTGCAAATATGCCTGATATTGCAGAAGGGCTTCATACTCCTGTGATAGAACTAAAATTTTTCTTATACTTTCATGGTTTGCCAGTACAGCATTTCTGAGTACCTCGCTTTGCCTTAACGAAGCAGTCTGCTTTCTGGCTGCTAATAATAAATAAGCAATTTCCAATCTGGTCTGTATATCAATTCTATAATCATTGAGATTGAAACAAACATTCACTAAATGTGCAAGCAGCAGCGAATAATGCTCATGTTGAATTGGTAATTTATTTAACAATCGAATTTTAAGCAGAGAAATAGCATTGGGAAAATCGCGAAACAATACTTTGGTATTATGATGTTCAAGTAGCTCGCAAAGCTCATGCAAATCAAAAACCAGCGTAGAAAAAGAGATAAGATCGCTAATCAACTTATAGCATAAAGCAAATTTAGGATTGGAATGTGTTAAAGCGATGCGCAATATACAAAAATGCATTTGTTTACTGCCACTACATACAGGAAGCTGGGCAAAGGTCTCAAGCCAATAAAGTTTTCTACTGTCATCTAAAATAGTAAATCTCTGTAAATTTACTATTCTGTAAATTCCTTCATAATTGTTCGCTGTAAATAATTCTAATAAGTCCTTTTCATCGACTTCGATAACTTTTTCAGGCTCATAAAAAATCGTGTTTAAAATATTTTGAGCCTCTTCTTTTGAGTAAGTATGCAATAATAGAGTAGTGACTTGCATTTTTACTCTTTCCCATTTGCTTCTAAAAAGCGGTAAAGGATCCAATTTGTATGTAACAATTAATTGTAAACAGCGAATTAGATTTGATAATTGCCTTGCTTGCTGAGAAATCAATCTTTCTAGCCGTCTATCTAGGTATTCCGCAACTCGCGAAAAAGAGGTTAAACAATCGTGCCTTAAGCCCTCGCATGCTAAACTATAGAGAAATTCATCAGGGGCCGTGCAATAACTCGCCGAAAAAATTGTTTCAATAAATCTTCTAACTGAGCGATTTTCCTCACTATATTTTTGTGGATCCACTCTATGGCATTTTTTATGAAGAAATGGTAGCAGTAAGCAATAGAACTCATTCAATTCATTTTCAACTAATCGTTCTCTCTGCCCAAAAATATATTCCGCTAATTCTAGTTCGATTGCCGGTTTAAATTTTTTTTGCTCATGCATGCACAAGAACAACTTTAGTGCCAATAGACTATTTTTTTTGCAAACATTGCAAATGTACTCTTTTAGTTTATTGGCAGAAAAAATATTATGATTCCTCTTAAAAATAGTTAAAATAACTTCAGCAACAACTTCAGTTTCTTGCCCTGAAAGCCAATTTAAGTAATTAAATATAAGAGCTTTATTCGATGTAATCTTTTTATTTGCATCACAAAAATCGATTAAATTTGCAATGCTTTTTGCAGCAGAAAACTTTTCTAATACTGGCAAGAAATCAGTTTCAAAAAATAGGCTTGGAAATGCGCAAAGAAATTTCTTTATCGAGAGATTTTCTTGTTGATGTACAAAAATATAAATAAGAAGTTTTTTGCACACTATCTGTATAGGTAATGGTGATATTAAGCTGACTTGCTCAAGCGATTCAATAAGTGATTCCCAATCAAATTGCCGCATTTTCTCTGCATTGCGGACTAATTGGGGTTGATTGGAAAAGTCAGGAGTAGACTGAGCAGGTACTGTAGTTAAAATATTTAACTGATCTGTGTGAAATGCAGCAAACTCCTCTGCTCTCCAATTTTCAAAATCGGCGGCCTTAATAAATGGGACGATCAAAGTGCAAGTCCCCTTTTCGTCCCATACAGGAATTTGTATGCAATTGTCGCCGCACTGGAATGTAAGCATTACCCCCAAATCATTTTGCGTTTTGAGCAATTCAAATAAGCCCCGTAATTTTACCAGAAATAGCAAACGCCTAAAGGAAAAACCTTCTGTACTAGCTTTGTAAATTAATTGCATTAAATTGCTGCTGTTTTTGGTGGCAGACTCAAAATATGTAATTAAAGATGCTCTTAAATCTTTAGAAAGTATCCTAAAGGAAAAAAAGTTTTCCCAAATATCATTAATAAAGGCTTCATCAACAGCAACTTCACAGTTTACCCTAGCCTCTTCAAGATAAGCACAACAGGTAAACCCATAGCATAGGAAATTTAAAGGGCTCGTATGAATGTGATGATTGCCCATTACAGTTCTGCATAATCCCAGGTAATACTCAAATTTTCTATTCTTTTGGGCTTCAAAAAATATCCTCTTTAAAAGATAGACCCCCGCTCCGACTGTATCACATAAGCGGTCGCGTGTAGCTAAGTAGTAAATTTCAAAACAGACTTTGCCGTTGCGCTTCTCCAACTCTTCGATAGCATATCTACGCGTCAGTTGTGAACAAACGGCCTGTTTTGGGGAACCAGCTTCCCCTATTAGCTGTAAACTTGTTGGAAATTTTTTCCTTAATAGCTCGCCTAATTTTTCATATCTTTGACGTTTTGGCAAAACCATTAAGCCAGGATTTTCTTGGAGGATCATTTTTGCCAAATCAAGGAGTTCAAGAAGCAATGCCGCATTATCGTGAGTTGCTAAAAATCCAGGGTCGAGAAAACTGCTAATCACGGCATCAATATTCCGAATAAGACCATATTGGTCCACACCCGCTACTGATATCAAAGTACAGTGACTTTTTGAAACGAGCCCATTTGGCCTTATTGGTTTATAGTTCTCAAATAAAGGCGCTTGCTTAGGCAGCTGGGTGCAGACCGCAATGGGAATATTGCTTTCATCAAAACATCGCATTGCAATATAGTGAACAAATAAAGTTGCCAGCGCTTCTTCCTCGGCAGCACTTTCTGCTTTAATGCTCACATCTACGTCATGTTTACATAATGGACTAAGAGAGGCTTCACGTGTAAAGACACTGCTTGGCAGCTGTAAAGACAAATTAGGAAATAGAGTATCTACAAAACATCTATACCAATTGTTATTATTACAAGCTTGAGCTTTGCGGACGATAGACCCTTTTACAGAAATAGAAATATTAGGAAATTCAAATAAAAGATACAGCAACAAGCCAATAGGCGACCAGGTATAGACTATTTCTTTTTCACCTTGCCAGTTCCCATTATCAAGTTTAAGCTGCGAAAGCAGTACTTGTACAGTACTCGTGTGCTTTTCAAACAATTGACGTGTAAGATAGAAAACACCTTCACCCTCTAAAGGAATAATGGATTTTGCTAAATGCTGCTCTTGCAGCTCATCTTCTGCTGTGTAGACGCCTGCTCCTCTAAAACGATGGGCGACCAAATCACCCTTGCGCTCTGAATAAGGACAAGGACGTTTTATCTTTGGGGGCAACTTTGGCGGCTCTTCAATAAGCTGCCAGTTCGTTGCATCGAGGCTTTTTCGGACTTGCATAATTTATTATCCAATTATTAATAACTTAAAAAGATTATCAAAAAGAGTCGATTTTTAAAATCAAACAAAAAACTTGTATATATTTTTTACTATCTTATTTTTTTTATACTCTCTAGAATAATTCTAGATTTTTTACGAAAGGATACTCTGTATGCCCCCGCCCTATCCGCATCTTTCTGTACTTTGCAATGAATGGATTGCAGCATTGGAACAATCTTATCTTAAAACTTATTTGGATGGCACCCTTGGTGCAGGCGGCCACGCAGAAGCTGTATTAGAACATCATCCGGAAATTCAACTCTTGGTTGGCATAGACCAGGATCTTTCCGCATTGGCGATTTCTCGAGAAAGATTGTCACCCTGGGAAGGAAAGCTTCATTTTTGCCATGACAATTTTAAAAACCTAAAGCATTTGTTGCCAAATCTGCCGGCTAATCGTTTCGACGGCATGTTATTTGACATAGGAGTTTCCTCAATGCAGTTTGACCAAGCTGAACGCGGTTTTAGTTTTATGCATGACGGCCCATTGGACATGAGAATGAATCGCGAAGGATTTCTAACAGCTGAAATTATCGTTAATGAATGGTCTTTTGAAGAGCTAGGCAAAATTTTGCGCAATTACGGTGAAGAACCCCTTTGGAGAATGATCGCAAAAACTATCGTCAAAGGAAGAGAGCAGCAGCGCATTGTGAGCACAAAACAGTTATCCGAGTTATTGCTGCCCTCTTTTCCCTATTACGTAAAGAAAAAATCAATCCACCCTTTAACGCTGACTTTTCAAGCCTTGCGCATAGCGGTAAATGAAGAACTGCATTCTTTAACGGAATTAATACCGGCAGCTATCGATGCATTAGCGCCAAAAGGGATGCTCGGTATCATTAGCTTTCATAGCCTGGAAGATAGAATTGTTAAAAATGCCTTTAGATATGCTGCAAGCGACAAGGAAACGACTTCAGGAATTGCCGGCGTGTTTCAAGACAAACAACCAATTGTAAAACTGCTTACTACAAAGCCGATTACCGCTAGCGAGGAAGAATTAGCTCTAAACCCAAGAAGCCGCAGTGCAAAACTGCGAATAGTGCAAAAGCTATGAAATTTTTATCTATACGCCTATTGATTTGCATAGCTTTAGCCTGTTTGACACTTTCAATGGTGATCGACAAACAAAATGAAATCACCGAATTACGTTTAAAAATTCCGCTCATTGCAAAAGAAGTAAAAGCCTTGCAGGATGAAAACACTGCGCTGGTTTATGAAATTGAAAGATTTGAAAGCCCAATTCACTTAATGGAGCTTTCGCGCAATCCTGAATTTGGACATCTTAAACATCCCTTGAACAAGGATGTTAAGATTATAGAATAAGCTTCTCACTATCATTTCGTGCCCATGCCCGCACGCGGGCACGGGAAAAAAGGACCTTAACGCTGTAGCGCAAGATCCTTTTAGCTTAGTGAGCTCCTGAAGATAGCAAGGCTAGCAATAGCAATGCCACAATGTTGGCGATCTTAATCATCGGATTGATTGCAGGGCCTGCAGTATCCTTGTAAGGGTCGCCGACTGTGTCGCCGGTAACGGCAGCTTTATGCGCCTCTGAACCTTTGCCGCCATGATGCCCGTCTTCAATCTGCTTTTTAGCATTGTCCCAGGCGCCTCCGCCAGAAGTCATGGAAATAGCTACAAATAAACCAGTAACTACCACGCCTA
The DNA here is from genome assembly GCA_023428915.1 of Verrucomicrobiota bacterium. Taxonomy (GTDB): domain Bacteria; phylum Chlamydiota; class Chlamydiia; order Chlamydiales; family JAEYWL01; genus JAEYWL01. Next base: position 47,222 of record JAEYWL010000010.1, on the reverse strand, counting down.
AGAGCATAGAGCCAAGCACAGTAAATGCCTCAGATTGTCCAACCACTGCATACACCAAAAAGTAAGCCACAATTGGGGCTGCAACAGGAAGCAATGATGGCAGCACCATTTCTTTAATGGCAGCTTTTGTCAAGAGGTCGACAGCCCGGCTATAATCAGGTTTTGCAGTCCCTTCCATAATGCCTTTGATTTCCCTAAATTGACGGCGCACTTCCACAACTACAGAACCTGCAGCGCGGCCGACAGCCATCATGCTCATGGAACCAAAAAGGTACGGCAGCAGCCCGCCAATAAATAGGCCGATAACAACATATGGGTCTTGCAGCTCAAAACTGACTTTTACATTGGGGAAATAGTGCGTTAAGTCTTCAATGAAGGCTGTAAACAGCACAAGCGCTGCAAGGCCTGCAGAACCAATTGCATATCCCTTTGTTACTGCCTTAGTGGTATTGCCAACGGCATCTAAAGCGTCAGTAGTTTTACGGATATCTGATGGCATGCCGGACATTTCTGCTATACCGCCAGCATTGTCAGTAACAGGCCCATAAGCATCCAATGCTACAACCATGCCTGCCAATGCAAGCATTGAGGTTGCCGCAATAGCCACGCCAAACAATCCGGCATTTAAAAAGCTTACGAGAATGCCCAAGCAAATTACAATTACAGGCAATGCTGTAGCTTCCATTGATACGGCTAAGCCCTGGATAATGTTAGTGGCATGTCCAGTTATAGATGAACTGGAAATGCTCATAACAGGGCGATAACGAGTTGAAGTGTAATACTCTGTAATCCACATAAGCAAGCCAGTGACAGCTAATCCTGTCAAGGCGCAGTAAATAAGATTCTTACCGGTAAAAGCCAGTCCCTTTTCTTGAATCGCGCTATCAAAACCAATTAAGAAATGAGTCATGCCGATAATAGCCACAATCGATAACAGCGCTGTCGCTAAAAAGCCCTTATAGAGCGCTCCCATGATATTATTGCTTTTACCTAAACGCACAAAGTAAGTTCCCAGCACTGTACAAACCATGCATACTCCCCCGATTAATAGCGGGTAAAGCATCATGAGATTTAACATATCGCCTGTAAAATAAATACCGGCCAGCAGCATAGTACCAACGATTGTAACTACATAAGTCTCAAACAAGTCGGCCGCCATGCCTGCACAATCACCAACGTTGTCGCCTACATTATCGGCAATTACCGCAGGGTTGCGTGGGTCATCCTCAGGAATGCCAGCTTCAATTTTACCAACAAGATCTGCACCGACATCAGCACCTTTTGTGAAGATGCCGCCCCCGAGACGAGCAAAAATAGAGATCAGGGACGCACCAAAACCTAGCGCAACTAAAGCCTCTAATATTACCCTTAAAGGCAGATTAGCATTTTTTAAGAAGATTAAATAGGAGGTGATTCCGATTAGAGCTAAGCTAACTACGAGCAAGCCAGTTACTGCTCCTGCTTTAAACGCTACTGATAATGCAGGCGCTAACCCTTGTTTAGCAGACTCAGCGGTACGGGAGTTTGAACGTACAGAAACGTTCATTCCAATATAGCCAGCCAACCCTGACAAGACAGAGCCGATAAGAAATCCTACACCCACATACAGGCCAAGCCTCCAGCTTAAGAGGGCAAAAATTACAATTCCCACTAGCGTAATCATTTGGTATTGGCGATTGAGGTAAGCTGTTGCACCCTCTTGAATTGCAGAGGCGATTTTTTGCATCTGTTCGCTACCGGGACTCAATTTGAGCACGGAACGGATTAGATAGATGCCAAAGAGCAGAGCTAAAATACCGCAACCGATGACAAATCCATAGGCATTTTCAATCATGGTTATCCTTTAATGTTTGTGTTGTTGTAAACCCTTGGCCTTGAGTGCGACTTTCTAAAAGAATTTGACTCAATCCAGGAAATTAAAGTCGCGAAATAATAAAAGATGTTTTTTAATAACCTAATTTACCTTAATTTGTCAACAAAATGAAGCATAACAATCTTGGTGGTAATCATGTTTAAACCCAATATCAATAACCTAGGCCGCTGGGTCCGTTTTATTTTAGCTATTCTCCTATTAGGGCTAGCGTACTATTTTTGGAGCTGGTTATTGCTTCTCGCATCCTTGTTTGTCTTTTTTGAAGCTATCCGAGGCTGGTGCGTCCTCTATCAAATGCTTGGCAAAAATTCCTGCGACATCGATAAAAGGTAGACGCTCTTGCAAAACCTTTATAAATCGCATACAATAGAATTTAGTTCTTTTTCATGAGGAGGGCACATGTTTGCAATTGCTAAACGGGTAATTCTGTTCTTACTGGTTAACTTCCTGGTCGTCATTACGATTTCATTTATTCTATCGATTTTTCATGTTCAACCCTTCTTGAGTCAGCATGGAATTAATTACCAATCTCTGATGATTTTCTGTTTTATCTGGGGTATGGGCGGCGCTTTCATTTCCTTGCTGCTTTCTAAGGTCATGGCAAAATGGTTAATGGGCGTACAAATCATAGATCCTAATACAAACGATCCTGGCTTAAGGCAATTGCTTGATATAGTTTACAATCTGGCTCAAAAGGCCAGGCTATCCGATATGCCCGAAGTTGGCATCTACCAATCACCGGAACTCAATGCTTTTGCAACTGGAGCTACCAAGAGAAGCTCTCTAGTTGCAGTCTCTTCTGGTTTATTGCAACGGATGAATCGCGATGAGTTAGAAGGAGTGCTCGGCCATGAAATTGCCCACATCGCCAATGGCGATATGGTCACAATGACGTTACTGCAAGGAGTAATCAACGCTTTTGTTATGTTTTTAGCAAGAGTACTCGCCTATGTTGTTTCAGGCATGCGCGACAGATCAGAAAGTGGATTAGCGTCAACAGGTTTTTACTATATACTCGTATTTGTGTTCGAAATCGTTTTTATGATTTTAGGTTCGATTGTAATTGCTTTCTATTCGCGTTTTCGCGAATTTAGGGCGGATAAAGGCGGAGCAGAATTAGCTGGCCGCGAAAAAATGATCAATGCGTTGAAGGCATTGCAGCGCAATATCGAAGTGAAAGATGAACGCACGGAGCAACCGGCTTTTCAAGCTTTTAAGATTTCAAATACCAAAGGTGTATTAAATCTTTTTGCCACACACCCTCCGCTTGCAGAAAGAATTGAACGTTTACAAAACTCAAGATCTAGATAAGGAACGCATGACTTCGCAAAAAGCCAAACCACTCGACGATGCTTCTATAAAGTCATTTATGAGCAGCCACTCAATAAAAGATAAAGCAGAGCTAAGGCAGTTTGTTTCGCGGTTAAGCGAAATTCAACACTTCGAAACAGTTGGAGAGCATAGCTCAGCAGCTCTAGCTGAGCTAGTCTTGCGCGACGGACAAGCCTCGCCAGAACAGCTTCACTACTTTTTTATTAGATTGCCTTCTCCGGTCTTTAGAGAATTGGTAATTAAAGATGAAGTGCTGTTAACAGAGTTGCGTCATTCCCCTCTAAAAGAAAGTATGCAGCACCAACTGCTTTTTGTGGAACACTATATCGAAAAACAGGAGCAGCTTTGGGTTGATTCTATTGAAAAAGAACAGCAAGCAATTCTCGATATCATTCCATCTGATATAAATAGCTCAGATCTATCAAAGATATTACATAAATTTCAATTACTGGCAGACACATTTGAGCAATTAGATTTACTATTGAGCCGCTGCCTTAGTATTGCTTGGCTGCACGATATTAGCAGCATAGTAGAGAGATTTTCAGTACAAAAAGAACGCTTATACCGCATTAGGCATGAGACCATTGGCTATAACGTTGATCCATGCAATGGCCTTTTCGCTCTTCTCCAAGATAAGTTAGGTTCTATTTTTGATAACCATGGCAATGAAAAACTTTCCAATGATGATCCAGCCATCGAAGGTCTATATAAGCTTCAAATCTTGCATCCGGAAGATTATGTTAACAGCGGCTTAATTGACTCTGTCAACCATTACAATCCTGCATTGATTAAAGAAGAAATCGCAAAAGCTTTAGCCAGTGCCGGACTGCTCACTGTCGCAGATCTAAAAAAACACTACATTTTTTCCAGATCGCTATTAAGCGATTTCATAAGAAAAAATAAAAAGAAATAGAGAGTTGTTTTAAATACCTTTCCCTCCTTGTTAAATATCCTACTTGTAGATCTCGACTGCTTTATCACTCATGGTTTAAAACCCGGCTTGCTACCTTCTAAGAGTCAGATTTGAGCTCTTAGAAGGTAGCAAGCCGGGTTTTAAAATATTAATTTGACTTTTTTATTAAAAAAAGTTATTTTTATAATAGGAGGAGTTTTTAATAAAATAAACTTGTATGAATATAATAAAATTATTATTAGTAATTTGTATAACAATCTTTTCCTTAAATGCCTCTGTTTTTGCCGCAATTGTGCAACCCTATCAGTATAACGTTTTTGCAAAAGGTCAAATTGGCACATCATCTATTCCATATGGAAATGGCGTAGAAGGGATTACGGGTTCATTAGGAAACAGTTATTTCACTAGTTTTAGCGCCCAAGCTTCCCACCCTTACTCACCTTATTCAATTTATTCAGGCGGTTCAGTGACAATAAATGGGGGCTCTTCTGCATATGGAGGAATTGAAGCCGCCAATACAGTTAATTTAAGCTCCGTATCCATTCAAGGAAATATAGTTTCAGGGGGGAATTTACAAGGCGGCTTCGGTCAAATAGTGGGAAGCGCCACTTTAACCGGAAATAATAGCTCTAACTTGACAATAACAGGATTAATTCAATCAAATGTGCCTTATACGCCCTCGCAAAATTTACAATATGTAAAACAGTATTTTCAATCAGCAAGCAGTTTTTGGGGAGCACTTTCTCCAACCGCAACTGTGACTAACAACTTTGGACAGCTGCAGATTAGCAATCTGCTTTCAGGCAGAAATGTTATCAATTTAACTCTCAGTCAAATTAATAACGCTTGGGGGTATTTAGTAAACGGACCAAGCAGTGCATTTTTAGTCATAAATATACTCGACGGAACGCCCACACAAACACTGCTTAAAAGCTTATCAAGCTCCCTGAATGGAGGCATCGCCTCATCTAATATTCTCTTTAATTTGCCAAATGCCACAAATCTGGCTTTAAGCGGCAGCTATTACAGCATACTCGCGCCAAATTCTTTGGTTAACTTTAACTCCGGCAGCCTAATTGGCAACTTAATTGTAAATAATTTGCAAGGCAGCACCTATATCACGCAAGGAGAATTCTCTGGCTTCGCAGCCGACCAAAATAATTTTATGCCCGCCCCGGAACCCAGCACTTATTTAATGCTTAGCAGCCTTCTGTTTGCAATCACACTATTAAAGAAACGCCAATCAAGCTTAGCTTGCAGCAAAATAAGCAAGCCATTTATCCAATAATGCTTTTCAACTGCCGGTATACCTCCTCAGGTGTTTGCTCTCCGTCAATTTCATGTAAACACCCTTGTTTTTTATAGTACTCTATAAGGGGTTCTGTCTGCTCATGATAGACAGTCAATCTTTGCTTAACAACTTCCGGAAGGTCATCGTCACGCTGAAAAAGGTCTCCATTACAGACATCGCATGTAGAACCATTGGCAGGGGGGGAGGATTTAAGATTATATATTGCCCCGCACTTCGCGCATGTCCTGCGCTGCGCCGCTCTATCAATGATGACATCATCATGGACATGCAAGTAGATGGCAATAACTTCATTTTCTTCCTTAGGGAGGCGTTGCTGCAAGATTTCTCCCTGGGAAATTTTTCTGGGAAAGCCATCTAATAAAAAACCCCGTTCACAATCTTTTTGCGAAGTTCTATTAAACAACAAATCGACGATAAATTCATCTGGAGCCAATAATCCATTTTCCTGAAATCTTTTGATTTCCCGCCCTCGCGGCGAGTCTTTTTTTACTTCTTCACGCATCAAATCCCCGGTAGAAATATGGGGTAACTGGAATTCTTGGCTTAACATCTTGGCTTGCGTTCCTTTTCCAGAACCTGGGGCGCCAATAAGTACGATTACTTTCTGCTTCATTCTCGCTCCGTTTTGATCAGCTTACAGGATAAAATATGCCACTCTTTTATTCCATTGTTTTTGTAGCGTAATCAGGGTCTATGTTCGTATTAGTGGTTTTTAGATTCATTTACTTGAACAGCTAAAGCAGCTAAAAAGACAACTATAATGGCGACAGCGGAAATGGCACTGCAAATCCAGTCGAAGGTCGTTTGGCCCGGAGGCGTCATCTGCGGAAACAGTTGTAAATGCGCCTGTTGAATTGCTCTTCTGAGATTGGCAACATCATTATCAACAGCATCTATAGCTTGCAACGTAGTTAAGCTGCTTCCTGTATTGCCTAAGAAAAAATTCAAAGGCTGCCATTCGTTATTTTCAGCTTGCATAATGCGCTCTTCACCAAATTCAGCAGGAAGAGGGCTTACCATTCTCAGTTCTGTAAAATCACGAAGTTTTTCTTGATTAAACGCTCGTACTCTGCCGCTTAATTCTCTAACCTTATCTGTAGCCGTCTTATTAGCGGAATAAGAAAAAGCCTTATCTAGAATACCCTTAAAACTACAATTTTCACTATCAGCATCATTCCACTCCTCAGAACGTGCTGTACTAAGATAGCCTTCTACTTGTTGAACATCTCTATAAAGCTGAAAAAGATCTGTGCTTAATGATTGCGGAACTTCTGGACGTGCCATTTTCAAATTTCTCCATATTAGGTAATTAAAGTGATAATCTAAAGCTTGGAGTAAAGATATTAACGCCAAATAAAAAAATGGTTAAAAACATAAAAAGAAGAATGTGAAATAAATACTTTATTTAAAAAGTTGACGATATAATTTAAGACTTAGATTGATTTGATAGTTCGTTATGGCTTTCGACAGAATATGAGAAGAAGAACAGCAAGCCGGGCGCTAACAGCACGCAAAAAGGCAGCAGAATCATTAAAGCCATGATTCCAAACTCTATTTCATTCATGGTTGGCGCTAGTAACCGAATGGTTAAGCATTTGGCACTATTCATAAGTGCAAATAATACTGCCAGCGGAATAAGAGCTATTACAACATCTGCAAAGCTTTTAAATGGAAAATCGCGCAGGCGATGCCATACTCGCAGGCTGAGCTCCTTAGGCGAAAGATCGCCGTGCTGCGCCAAAACCGGCAAGCAGAAAAAAAGTGCAACCGGCGCTGCCGCAGCCATAACAATTAAAAGCAAGAATAGCAAAAAAGGGATGAAGGCAAACACGGCAGCAAATGCTGTGCCTGCATGAGGAAGCTGGGCAATCAGGACAAATACCCCAAGGCAAAACCAAATCACGGCAAATGCAGCTACAACAGGCAGCATTACATTTGAAGAGAGTAAAATTTGTTTCCAGGAGGCCCTTACTGCCGTAGCCAAAGAAAAACGGCCGGCACTCCTTAGCGAACGGGACCGCACAATTAAGATGCCCGCACCCAAAATAATCCAAAGACTAAAAAAATAACCTAAGAAAGGCAGACTGCCCCCTAACCACTCCCCTGCACTAAACGAAAGCGCCAGGAAAAATGCGAAGAGGAGGCCGCTTAGGGCAAGGCCAATACCGGCAGCAAACAAGTACTCTTTGTTAAGAATATCTCTAGCAGAATTTCTTATTGCTTTGGAAATGGCCTCAAACATTAATGCTGCTCTCTTGATTTATAGATATAACTAGGCCTTACTATTGGAGTGCCTTTGCCGCTTCTGGCTTCGCATCTCTCATACACAATCTGTATGGCAATGCCCACTATTCTAGACATTCCAAATAAAATGGTAAAGTACTGCGGGTAATTAAAACCTCCTGCAGCGAGTACGGTTCCAGAAATTGCATCGACATTAGGATACGGATCTGCTGCTTGAGAATGCTTTTTAAGGATGTCAGGCCCTACCTCGCGCAGCAGCTTTGCGATTTTGTAAAGCGGGAAGTCAGGGTATTTTTTTTGTGCAAACTCGAAAAATATTTTTGCGCGAGGATCTTCCTCTCGCAAGACAGCGTGTCCAAACCCAAAAATCAACTCGTGATTTTCCAATTTCTTTTCTAAAAGTTTTGCTATGTCTTCACTTGTAGCATCGGCGCCGACTTGCTCTAGAATTTCGGAAACAAATCGCAAGCAGTCTTGATTAGCTTTTCCATGCTTGGGGCCTGCCAAACCGCACATGGCAGCACAAAGCGAGCCGTACATATCCTCAAGCCCTGAAGCTACAGCCTTTCCTACGAATGTAGAAAGGTTCCCCCCGCCATGGTCAAAATGCAAAATTGTAAATAACTTTAGTACTTGCAGCAAATCTTCATGATTTGCATCTGGGGGATTTAGTTCATATACAAATTTCTCAATATACCCCTCTTGCGGTTTACTTGAGGTATCAGTTTTCCAGCCTGAATGCTGGCGAATCACTGCAGCTGTCAACGTAGGAATTTTAGCGATTACATTTAAGCAATCCTCTTTATAGTCTCCGGTTGTTTCATACATGCCAAAAATCAAAAGCGCCGCACAAAACAGCTTCATCGGATGGCCTGAAGTAGGCAGCTTTGCAATAGCTTCTAAAGCTTGAGGATTGCACTTTGAGCGCTTCTCAAGGTCTTTTTTAAATGTGCTTAGCTGGCTTTCTGTTGGTTCTTTTCCAAAATATAGAAGATAAATGACTTTCTCTACATCCCAATAGGCAACACTCTCGATTGAGTGTTCTACATAAGAAATTCCTTTGGTAGGATGTACTGCAGAAGTCGTACAATAACCTACTGGATAGCCCCTAAGACCGGTTTCAAGGTTTTCTTTTGTGATTACAAATAATTCGTCACCCATGAGTTGCTCCTAGTCTTATTAAATGTTCAACCATACTTCGCTCTTCGAGAAGCTCTTTCTCCGTTAATTTAATTTTAGCCTCAATAAATTGGTCTATAGAAAGACCTTTAATGATTTCAAGTTTTCCATCTCCATGTGAACGGCATGGAAATGAAAAATAGATGTCATCGGCAATGCCATAAGGATTGCCATTGGAGTAGATCCCGCAGGAAAACCAATCCCCTGCTTTAGTAGGATTCAGGATGGCCCGCATAGCATCAATTGCAGCATTTGCAGCAGAAGCTGCTGAAGATTTTCCTCTGGCATTTATGACAGCTGCCCCTCTTTTTTGAATGGCGGTAAAAAAATCATTTTCCAGCCAGCTGCGGTCCTTAATTATCTCATGCAAAGGCTTATCATTAATTTTGGCCTGGGTAAAATCCGATACTTGTGTGGATGAGTGATTACCCCAAATTGTCACATTGCTGATCAGCCCCACCTCTGCTCCTGCCTTTTTTGCAATAGCGGCTATAGCTCTATTGTGGTCAAGCATCGTCATTGCAAAAAAATTGCGGGGAGTCAGCGAAGGGGCATGATGCATGGCAATTAAGCAATTAGTATTGCAAGGATTCCCTACCACTAAAACCTTTACCTGCCTTGAGGCTGCCTGATCCAGAGCCTGCCCTTGTTCTACAAATATTTTGGCATTATCCTTAAGAAGATCGCTCCGCTCCATGCCTGGACCGCGAGGCTTGGCACCCACTAAAAAAACATAATCCGCATCTTTAAAAATTTCCTTTGGGTTTGATCCTACATGTATACCCTTTAACAGGGGAAAGGCGCAGTCATCGAGCTCCATTTTTACACCTTCCAGAGAAGGCACAAACTCAGGCACTTCCAATAAGCTTAAAATAATGGGCTGGTCCTGGCCAAGCAGTTCTCCTTTGGCGATTCTAAACAGTAGAGAGTAGGCAATTTGCCCTGCCGCTCCTGTAATGGCAATTTTTTTTACACTCTTCATTTAAACTCCACATATAGATTGTGATCAAAAGCTGGAATCAATATAATATTTTCTCAACATACCTATTTATTATGGATAATGCACTAAATATTATAGAACTTTTTGCAAGTGTGCAGGGAGAAACCTCATTTACAGGTTTGCCCACATATTTTGTACGCCTGGCAGCTTGCAATTTGCGCTGCACTTGGTGCGATACAACGTATTCTTTTGGACGCGGCACTCCCTATTCTTTAGACGAAATCACAGCAAAAATTACTGAGTCAGGCATTACGGCTGTTTGTGTTACCGGGGGGGAACCTCTGCTGCAGCAAAATGTTCACTTGCTCATGCGCCACCTTTGCAATCGGGGACATAAAGTATCCCTTGAAACAAGCGGCTCCTTAAGCACTAAAGCCGTTGATCCAAGAGTGTCTGTAATTTTAGATATCAAATGCCCGGGATCGGGAATGGAAGCGAAAAATCTCTGGGAAAACCTTGAATGGTTAAAGCCTGCAGACGAGGTAAAATTCGTCATTAAGGATGAGACAGATTTTGAATACGCTAAAGAGGTCTGTCAACGCTATTCTCTATTTCGCAAAGTCAACAATGTTCTATTCTCCCCTGTATATGGCGCCATGGACTCCCAGCTGCTGGTAGCCTGGATATTGCGCGATAAACTGCCGGTTCGGCTAAATCTGCAAATGCATAAATTTATCTGGTCTCCCGACACAAAGGGCGTATAGTGGCAAAAGCTGTTGTGTTATTAAGCGGAGGCCTGGATTCTTCGCTTGTTTTAGCGTGGGCTATTCAGCAAGGCATCGATTGCCACGCACTTAGCTTTGATTACAAACAAAAGCACGCCGTTGAATTGCAAGCAGCAGCGCGCATAGCCGCTCATTACGGCGTGCCACACACGCTTCTTTCAATAGATCCCAACGCCTTCGGGCAAATTTCAGCCTTAACAGGAAAAACTCAGGCTCACATAGGCAGGGACACCCGCACTATCGAAACAAGCGGCACCCCTAACACTTACGTACCGGCCCGGAACACAATCTTCCTGGCATATGCCACTGCCTTAGCTGAGGTGTTGGAAGCCGATGAGATCCATTGCGGACCTAATAAGCTTGATTGCACACCCTATGTCGATTGCAGGCCTGAATTTCTCAATGCCTTTCAAAATCTGCTTAAACTGGCAACAGCTAGAGCTGTAGAAGGAAATGCGCCGCAGTTGAAAGCCCCCTTGCTCCTTCTGGATAAAAAAGAAATTATCCTGAAAGCGGCCGAACTGCAAGTGCCTTTGCACCTAACCCACACCTGCTACAATCCCGATGGGACAATCCATTGCGGCCAATGCGATGCCTGTTATCTGCGAAAGCAAGGCTTTGCCCAAGCCGGCCTGCATGACACAGTAAAATACAAATAACTTATTAGCTGAGCCTTACAGAGAGAACGCCATCAGGTGTTTTGGCAAGGCGAAAACGAGGTGAAAAAAGAATGGCTTTTCGCACAAATTCCTGCGTATAATTTATCCAGGATTTGCCGAGTTCACGTAAAATACAGTTGCAAAGGTATTCCAAGGGATAGCTTAAGCCTTTTTGATAGTAGTAGCTTTCTGCCAATTCGTTGACTTTCCTGTAGGCGTCATAAGTATCGCTGTTTAAGCAAAACACTCCTTCATCAGCTTCGCAGAGAATAGTGCTCAAAGGAAAAAGATCGTGGTAGTAGATATTGCTGAAAAACTTAAGGATCTTTTCAGTTTTAAGGGGTTCAAAGCTAACGGCAATTAGGCGCTCTTCCACTTCAGTTTGCGCCGCAATCCCGCCGCGCATATGAATCCATGGGAGGACAAAAACCCTCACAATATGATCTAGGCAATTAGCAAATTGCTGCTGCTTAACTTCAACTTGCAGATGCTCTAGCGCCTGTTTTTTCCACTCAAGTCTTTTATCCTTCGTCAGCCGCTTGAGCTCTGCAGCTTCCAGAGGAGTCAGAGAATATTCCTCTTCCAATCCAAGTTCCTGTAATAAAAGCACGATCTTCTTTTTCTCAAAAAAACCGACAATCGCTCTTAAGAGGGCGCAAAAATCGACGCATACTGCATTGTGAAGCACCCTTCTTTCTGTATAGCTTTTGAAACGAAAAAGGACTTCATCAATATGCCCTTGACCTAATCCACGGATGCCCAGTAAAGATTCCTTGGTCGCATGCAATAAATCTTGAAGCAAATGGATGCCATGCCCCCTTAATGTCTTTTCAACAGGCTGATGAAGATTTAACACTTGGATAGGCTCTAAAAGTATAAATGAAGGGGCGGAACCACGCCAAAATGGACCTAAATCTAATTCTGGCTGCTGTTGCTGGATTTGCTCTTCATGATAGGGAGCTGGGGCCTCCTGGACATCTAAAGCAGTATTTACGCCAGCTAATGGTCGAACAGTCTTAATATCAATAGTTTCAAGGGCATAGATATCCTCAAGACCATGGCTATAAGATGTTTTGTAGAGCTCCTCAAACATAGCTTTCCAAGAGGGTTAGCTCTTATTTTTAACCTATTTCATTATTTCCATCAATCCTTGATTAAGTTCCTTTGTTCCAGAACCAGCTTTTTTTCAATGCAGGCCTTGCAGGCAGCAATTCATTAATGACAGATAAGACTAACTGCTTATCGATTTTTATCTTAAATTCTTCCCCTAAAAGCAGCTCTATCTTCCCAATCTCTTTTTCAAGCAAGGGAACTAGAAAATGAAAATTTGCGGCAAAAGCTATATTTCCGGCTAAAGATTGTCGCTTATCGTGGGCAAACGCTAATATTTCCTGCTTTTTCTCAAGCAGCTGCTGAACAAGAAATTTTACCTTTCCTATCAGCTTGCTTTTTTCTGCCCAATCCTCCTCCAACTTCTGTAGTTCCGCTTCGTTTTTTTCAATAAGTTGAATTAGGCAGCTTGAAGAGCTTCCCCAGCTATTTGGATTACTTAAAGCTGATTTGTCCTTTAGCGTTTGCAACTCATTCTGTTTTTTCTTTATAGCAGCAGGTACATGATCCTTATGCTGCAATAATAGCATTACCTTATTAACTGCCTGCACTAATATGTTTATGTCCGGAGATGGATGCGCTTTCTCAGGAACGCGGGCGCTAGTTTCATCTATTATAAGCTCGAAAACATCCGGATCGATAATCACACTTGAAGCTGCCGGCTTAAATTTCTCTGTGAGAATCTGCTTAGTTAACTCCCTGCCAGTGCTATTAATTATAAAGCCTTGAAAACGCCTTAAAAATGCCGGGTCTTTATTTTTAATAGATTGATACCCTTCAGTAGTTGTAGCAGCTATACAATGCACACCTCCAGGAACCGCATAAGTTTTTAGGAAGTTTGCCAGCCCATCTCCTTTTTCAAATGCCATATGGACTTCATCAAAGAAAATGATAACTTCATTTTCAAATCCTTTAAGACGGAGCATGATCTGGTCCATTTTCTCAGCAAAACCATTAAATGAACTGCTGACAAGTGCAGCAGTGTTAATCATAAAGAGTTGTTTATTCTTTAAGCTTGCAGACACCTCGCCTTTCACAATGCGCTGGGCCACTCCGCAAATGCATTCTGTTTTGCCAGCCCCTGTCAAACCATAAAGCAAAGGATTTAATGAAAAATCCTGCTCTAAATTACCCAAATAGGTAATAAGCTTTTCAATTTCTTCTTCTCTACCAACGGTGGGAGTTAATTTGCCAAGAGCAGCTTCTAGCGTAAGATTGCGGCAATTCGGCAACGCTATAGGACATTTTTGAAAGCATTTAACATAAATATAGATAGCTGCCAACGTTGCTGCAATTATAGAAACCGTTATAGTCAGGGCAAATACTGGAGCGGCAACTATAGTGTTAATGGTAAAAAAAAGCGCGACAGGAATCATGAAGAGTTTATATTGGATTTCAAAAAAGCAATTCCTTTCCCAGGGAGTATCCGGCAGCCTGCCATTGCTGTAGTAATTAAATTCCAAAAGCAAGGTATTGACCAGATTTGGGATAAATGAAGTGAACATTGTAGATACTTTTTTCCACTCTTTTCTACCCAATGACTCGCTCTCAACCGGCCTGGTATGCTTGACCAAATTTTGCAAGGTGGTCCGGATTTCTTCCGGCAGAATTTTCTCCATGCCAGCTAATTCAAGATGCTCTAATAACAGGTTGTAATGAGCCCCGTTTTGAGTTTCAATTGCCTGAGAAATAACCCCCTGCATCATTTTCTTCAACATATCTTCAGAGGCGTTATTTAACACACATTTAAGCAAAATAGAGAGGCGTTCATTACGATTTGCAACCAAATAGGCAATAGCTTCAATAACAGCGCCGCTTTTATCAGCTTCATATCGGAGCTTGTTCATGATAGGGGCTAAGGGGTCATGCCATACAGCTTTACGGGTCCATTCAAATGAGGTAATAGCTTTGGAATAGATATAATGCGCTAATCGTTCGCCCTGGCTTGCCTGGGGGTGATATTTAATATACGCAGCGGAAGAAGAAGAACCGATTGGACTAATCATTGTTGCACCTTTATGGATTGCGTAGTAGAGATAAACCGAGCGGTTATCGTAAGGAAAAGGCGCTTTAATGACAAGCAAGAGTAAAAAAAAAAAAGCAGTTCATCAGTAAAACGAACTGCTCTCTTAGACCTGATTGCTGCCCTCTAAGGGTCTTAAGAATGAAATTTGATTAGATCTTAATTGGACCCTGGCCTGGCTTGCCTGGTTGAGGCAATAATTGCGAGCTAGGTTGAGCTGCTTTTGCACCTTCGTCACGGCCTTCGCAAATCTCAGCGCAAATCTTACGCCATTTTTCTACAGTTTCAACAAATAGCGGCGCAAATGCACGCAATGCCGAAGATACTGCATGCTCCATGTCGATTGTGCAGTGGATCAAAATCAGCTCTTCTTTAACAGCTACGCCGACACCGCCGCCAGCCATTTGACCGCCCAGCATCGAGCCTTCCAACAATCTTTCGTAAAGGCGCAGACGTGTTTTATCATCGCGTGGGAGCCCGTCTAACAGAGGGGAATAGAGGTAAAGACGCTTTGAGTTAGGTTCGTAGGTGATGTGGAGTGAAAATTCATCGTCAATACCCAAAATACAGGTATTGTTTTCGTCAAATTCGAGACCTTCAAGCCCAAGTTCCTTTCCAAACTCCTTAAGGTTCTCTTTTGCATTTTCTAAGGACATATATCCTCCCAGGGGTTATCCAGATTACCGAATTGACCGGTAGATGTTAAAATTCTAAAATACCTGCTACTATGCTACCTATTTTGCCTTAAAAATAAAATCAATTTCAGACAAAAAGTTCCAAATTCGCAATTTTAAAAACATTGCTTATCAAATATATAGAAGAACATTATATTCCAAACAGGATTTGATTGCCTAAGCCCCTGATTGCTGCCATTAATAGAAGGTAATAATCAGAGTCTAAGAAGATTACTTACAAATTATAAAATGCAAAAACAATCACAAACTGGCAAAAGCTTCCCTTACGGAGTATCTCACATAGGGAATCTTACGAATTTTTCAATAGCCCTCCGCCATGCGCGCAGCGTTACCCTGTGTTTATTTACTTACAACATGCAAGATGAAAATGCTGCCGATTATGCCCAAATTTCGCTAGACCATCAAAAAAATCGCACAGGCCATGTATGGCACATCGCCCTATCTGATCTCCCTAAAGGATTGCTTTATGGTTGGAAAATAGAGTATGCCAATAAAAAACGGGGCGATCAGGAGCATATTATTCTCGATCCCTATGCAACAAGTGTGGTGGCAGGCGGGAGCTGGTGTTCGCCAAAATCTCTCTATAAAGGTGCAGAACATTTTTATACGCCTTTAGCACAAGTGGATCCGCAGCCTGAATTTGATTGGCAAAACGATACTCCCCCTAACATAAAAACTAAAGACTTAATCATTTACGAAACACACATTAGAGGGTTTACCCAGCATCCTTCAAGTGGAGTGGCACATCCTGGCAGTTACCGCGGTTTCATAGAAAAGATTCCCTATCTCGTCGAATTAGGCATAAATGCCGTTGAACTCATGCCCATGCAGGAATTCAATGAAACTGAATATCTTCAATGCTTGGTTCAAACTAAGGAATGCCTGCCAAATTATTGGGGTTATTCATCCGTTAATTTCTTTGCTCCCATGAGCCGCTATGCCAGCACCAAAATGCCCGGAGCAGCCATTGGGGAATTTAAAACTCTGGTCAGAGAATTACATAAACATGGCATTGAGGTAATCCTTGACGTTGTCTTTAACCATACCGCTGAAGGCAACCAATTCGGCCCTGTGCTTTCCTTTAAAGCCCTTGACGAACAGGTTTGGTATATCATCGATGAAAACGGCAATTACCAGAACTATACAGGATGCGGCAATACCGTTAACTGCAATCACCCCATCGTAAGACCCTTTATCCTCTCCTGTTTGCGCTATTGGGTAGATGAAATGCATGTAGACGGCTTTAGATTTGATCTCGCCTCCATCTTAACTCGCGATGTGGACGGAAGGCCTTTGGAAAAGCCCCCCCTTATCGATATGATCACTAGCGATCCGGTCTTAGCCAGTACCAAACTTATAGCGGAGCCTTGGGATGCTGCAGGATTATACCAACTCGGCAACTTTCCCCCTAAACTCGGGCGTTGGAGCGAGTGGAATGGAAAATACCGGGATACGGCGCGCAGTTATCTCAAAGGTGCAGCCTGGGTTAAAGGAGAATTTGCAGGACGCATCACAGGATCGCAAGATCTTTTTGGATACCGCGGCTTTCCTTATAACAGCATTAATTTCATAACCTGCCATGACGGCTTTACCCTTGCAGACTTAGTAAGTTATGATCGCAAGCATAACCTTGCCAACGGCGAGCATAACATGGACGGGACTAATGAAAATTACAGCTGGAACTGCGGCGTAGAAGGCGCCACAGATGATCCGCAGATAACATCCCTGCGCGATAAACAACGAAAGAATTTTGTTTTCACCCTAATGATTTCTCAAGGAGTGCCGCTTTTCTTGATGGGAGATGAATACGGGCACACGAAAAATGGCAATAATAACACTTGGTGCCACGACAACGAACTCAACTGGTTTCGCTGGGATTTATTGGAAAAGCAAGCCGGATTCCACCGCTTTTGCCGCAAATTGTTTCAATTGCGCAATAGCTGTGAAGTTTTTCGCCATGGCACTTTTCTAACTAGTAAAGATGTGATCTGGCATGGCGAACAACCAAATCAACCTGTTTGGGACAATATCGATTGCTTATTAGCCTTTTCACTGAGGAACATCTATGACAATAAAAGGTATTTTATTGCATTCAATCCAGGGCCAAAGGATCGGCAACTTACACTCCCCTCTTCAACAGGTTTTGGCAAATGGCGCCAATTCATTAATACCAATGCCCCCAGCCCGCAAGACTTCTATGAAGAAGATGAGGCTCCCGAAATAACCTCAGAACAATATTTGCTAAATGCCTGGTCTGCAATCCTCTTAAGAGCAGAAAGCTCTTAGATAAATTTATCAGCATAGTATCTGTATAAAAGGATCACTTGACATGCCAATAAACAATGCGCAGCTACAAAACGATCTTAGACATAGTGTCTTTGTGTTTAATTAATTTAAGTTCGGGTATGGGCAGGCTGGGCACGAGTTTATTGGATATTAGAGAATTAGCATGGCGTCGCCGTAGGAGTAAAAGCGGAAGCGTTCCTTAACAGCTTTGGCATAAGCTTCCATAATTAACTCATAACCGCCAAACGCACATACCAGCATGAGCAAGGTAGATTTTGGAAAATGGAAATTGGTCAGCAATTTATTGACATATTTAAACTTATACCCCGGATAAATAAATATATTCGTATCATATTCGCCGGCATGAATCACTCCCCGCTCATCAGCAGAACTTTCTAAAGCGCGGCAAGTAGTAGTGCCCACGCAGATTTGCGTATGGCCAGTCCTTTGGTTAAGCTGTTTTGCAGCTTCTTCTGTAATGAAAAACTGCTCGGTGTGCATCTGATGCTCTCTAATATCATCTACTTTTACAGGTTTGAAAGTACCTACACCGGTATGTAAAGTTAAAGTAGTTTGCTTGACCCGTTTTTGCTTCAACTGTTCTAACAACTCTACAGTAAAATGCAATCCTGCAGTTGGGGCAGCAGAAGCGCCCGGATTTTTAGCGTACACAGTCTGATAATCTTGCTGATCCTCATGGACAGCGCTGCGCTTCATATAATGGGGCAAAGGAATTTCACCATATTGTTTTAAATATGCCTCAAAATCCCCTTCATATTGAAATTGCACTAATTTTCCGCCCCCTTCTAAATCTTCTATAATTAGGGCGGCAAAACCTGGGCCTATTTCAACCAGAGTTCCCGGAGGCAGCTTTTTTCCAGGACGGGCCAGGCATTCCCATTGAGAATCTTGCCTAAAACGCGTCAGCAATAGTTCAATAGCCGCTCCAGTTGTTTTTTTTCCGTAGATGCGCGCAGGAATTACTTTTGTGTCATTAAATACAAGCTCATCCTCCGCCTTTAATAAATCAGCCAGCTCTTCAAAACGCAACTCTTCCAAGGTTTGTTTGGCACGATCTATAACCAATAAACGCGACTTATCCCTTGGATATATAGGTTTCGAAGCAATCAGTTCTTCCGGCAACTTGTAGTCGTAGGTTGAAAGCAAATGAGGATTAAATGGCTCAAGCATAAAAAAAAAGAGGCGCAGCAATCTGCGCCTAAGCTTATTTTGTATTTTTAGGAGGAGTGATTTCCGGAATTAACTTTTGCGGCCCCTCTGGACTATAAGCCAGCTCAATTTTGGCATCAGGGAAAGACTTTGCTAAAATTTTAGCTGCTGTAGAGCCTCTTTCAGCTAGTTTTTCGGCTTCCTGAATGCTGAATTTATTGCCTCCGCGCGCGCCTGCACCCTCAGCCATAATTTTCACAGGGAATGGAGTGATAAGTTTTTCGTACGCACCGGTATTGCTTAGAACCATGTATTTAGTTGAAGCAATGGCGCGGCCGACAGCATCTTTAGCCGGAGGAATATACCCTTGAAAACCAGTTTCAGAGCCATTTGCATCCCAATAAGAATTCGCTTGCACCTTGGAAAGGTAATAGGCTTGAGTCCTTGCAGCGATAGCAGTTGCAGCCAAAGTCTCTTCATGCAATTCAGGAGAGAATTTACCTGCCATCGTGGACTGCAGGTAGTCTTCGATATCCGTTTCGTTGATAATGCTGATTGCCCCGCCAATGTCATAGATAAACAAAGAACCTGTGTACTCTACCCCGTTTACCACAATTGTTGTAAATGGTTCATCGGGTACGATATGCAATTGATATACACCTGGAAAAGCTTCCCCCCACTTTATGCCAGTGCTAAGGGCTTGCACAGGGTAAGTTTTGTTAGAAAAATAGGTGCCTAAACGGCTGTTATCCCGCGGGTCATAAATATTATACGGCCCTTTCACTTCCACCATAGCATTTTTGACATCGTGCTGGATTAGTACGCGAATAGTTAACGGGGTTGGAATCTCTTCTCCAAAAATTACGCTTTTAAATTTGTCCCATAATCCGCCTTCAACAGTAGCCGCTGTAAAAGGGCTAAGGGCTAATATGATAAAAAGAAGCCTAGTCATCATCTTCTCTTTCTCCTTAATGTTAGATAAATCCAATTAATACCTATTCGTTTGAAAATATTTATAGGCAAGCGGCGTGGCCTCCCTGCCTCTTGGGGTTCGCTTAATCAAGCCCTGCATAATTAAAAAAGGCTCGTACACCTCTTCTATGGTGCTGCTCTCTTCGCCCAATGCCGCCGCCAAAGAGTTAACCCCTACAGGCCCGCCATTATGGTGTTCAATCAGCACTGAAAGAATTTTAACATCCATTTCATCCAAGCCATTCTCATCAATGGCGAGCATATCTAATGCGCGGCATGCCACCTCATGAGAGATCATGTTCCCCGCTTTGAGCTGTGCGTAGTCCCGGGCCCAGCGGAGCAGGTTGTTGGCAATCCTGGGCGTGCCGCGGGAGCGTCTGGCAATTGCAAGCGCAGCTTCAGGGACTAGCGACGTGTTTAAAATCCGGCTGCTGCGCAAAATAATATTCTGCAATACTTCAGGGGTATAGTAATCAAG
The DNA here is from genome assembly GCA_023428915.1 of Verrucomicrobiota bacterium. Classification (GTDB taxonomy): domain Bacteria; phylum Chlamydiota; class Chlamydiia; order Chlamydiales; family JAEYWL01; genus JAEYWL01. The sequence goes on along the minus strand of JAEYWL010000010.1, from coordinate 27,251 downwards.
CCGGCAAGTTAAGGGAAAGCGTGAACGCAAGGGACTCGAAAGCAAACCAACCCTTGTCGTAGCGCCTACAAGAGTAAACTTTTTCAGCTTGATCTGAACCGTGCGCGCATTCGGCCCGCTATCGATAACCAGATCCAAAGCAAAGTCTTCCATGGCAGGATAAAGATACTCTTCTACAGCGCGGTTTAAGCGGTGAATTTCATCGATAAATAGAATATCGCCCTCTTGCAGATTGGTCAGCAAGCCAGCTAAATCACCCGCCTTCTCTATTACCGGCCCGGAAGTCACTACCAAGTTGGTACCCATGGCTTTGGCGAGAATATTAGCTAAAGTAGTTTTGCCTAACCCTGGCGGGCCGCTAAACAAACAATGCCCTAATGATTCTCCGCGCTGCTTGGCGGCGCCAATGTAAACCTCTAAACGCTCTTTAATTGCTTCCTGACCAGAGAAATCTTCTAACGCCTGAGGCCGCAGGGGAACTTCAAAAAGGGTGTCTTCTTTTGCTAATGAGGATTCAATAAAGCGGTTTGACATGGAAATTCCGGTTATTTATGCCGATCAGAATACTCGAAAGAGCTAATTAACAGCTATATTTTTGCTAGTCCCCTCAATCTTTATCCGATCTTAATAGAGTTTTGTTTTAATCATTCTAACTTTTATGTATTATTACCCTTTGGTAATGTTTAATCAACACATCAGTCCATGCCAAATAGGACTGGTTTTTGCACAGGAGGGACTATGGCCGATCTAACAAAAGCAGAAGGCATAGAGGAACTCGTCGTTGAACCTATCACCGATTTAAGCAAAGAAAGCCTCTCGCTTGATGGCTTAACCAAGCTGCTCTGTGGACAAAGACTCTCCATGCTGGAAGATCGTTCACGTGATGAATTTACCCAGCTGCGCAACCGCCAATTCCGCATCCGCCTCTTGCACAATCTCGTTCGTGCCATCAACGCAGCATCTGATGCCAAAGGCAACTTTGATTCAAAAACAGTGCAAGAGACCATAAAAGAAGCTAATGACCAATTGCATAAAGAGTTAGACCAGCTGCATAAAAAACTTCCGCAAGAGCTCATGACCGCTTTTAAAGACAAATTTTCCGGTGAGGCAAGGCCTTCTTTAAACCAGCTGCGCGATTTAGTTGCAGGCAATGGCGATTGGGCTACCAGTTTAGAGGCGCTAGAGCAAGATATTGCCGAAGTTGAAGACGTCGCCCGCGCAATGGAAGGAATTAAAGACAGTAAAGGCAATCTTAAAACCGGCGGCCATAATAAAGAAGAGAGGGATCGCTGGCTCGATATTTTAAGGACTACAAGCGACGACCTTTCGATGCTGCACCAAATGCAAGTACAAACTGTAAATCGCTTAAACAACGAACGCAATGAAACCCTATTGATGTCGAGAACAATTATGAAAACCTTGCATGAAGATAAAATTTCGAAAGCAAGGGCGATGGCCGGAAGGTGATTATAAATCTTGGCGGTTAATTAGCCTTACTGACATAATGCGATTTTTGAATGTTAGGAGCACTCGATGAGTGAATTAAGAGAGATACAAACTTTTGACAGGATTCAGCAGGACACCAGAAAACTCCAACCTGCCTGCACTCCCCTTGTCGAAGCCACATCCAGCTTCAGTTATGGCTTTCAACTTGTTAAAGACATGCTGTGTAAAGCAGGTGAAAAAATAAGCGGAGCCATCACAGGCAGTGCTAAACACGGTTATGCCAGTGAAGAGTTTAGTCAAGACTCTATTGGCCCAGCCACTCCTCCTATTGTATTTGAACTTGAGCAACGCGCTAAATCCCCAATAGCTAAAGTTGCTGCAGCAGAAGAACTTTCCACTGATGCCAAGAAATTTGTAGATGCGATGAACGAAGTTGTCGCACTTATGAAAGAAGCTTCTGAAGATCCAGAAGATAATTTCTCTTTTGAAAAACTCCAAGAAATGTTCACCAAAAGCGAACTGGAACTTCAAAAAGATAAAGCTACAGCTGCCAAACATGAATTCAAACAGGAATTCGACGGCCGCAAAAAAATAATCGCTGAACGGCATGAAAAAATTAGAGAAGCTGTAATCAAAGCCAAGCAAACTAAAAACTGGAATACCTTCAAAGAAGTCTTTTCATTTGCACAAGCAGCTCTCACTGTGGTGGGCGCTGGCTTAAACCCCTTAAGTATTTTGTCATTAGGGGTCACAATGGCTAACTCCCTTGACTCTCATTTTGACAATAAATTTAAAATGATGCTGGCAGAGTTTTTAGGGGGAAATGATCAAGAGGCTGTGGATAAGTGGTTGGGAAGAATTCAATTTGCATTGGCTGCCATATCTTTAGGGAGTTCGCTCGGTTCCTTTGCAAAATCACACGGGACTCAAGGAGCCTTGAATTGGCTTCGAGGGATTACCTCAGCAGGTAAAGGATCTGGCGATCTGATAGGCGGCGTTGTGGAGTACCAAAATAATGTCATCCAAGCTAACCTTAAAGAAACCGATGCCGCCTTTAAAAAAGCCGATGATAGACTAGGAAAATCGCTCAAAAAAAATCAAAAAAACATCTCTCAGGAATTTGAATTTAACCGCACCCAATTTACTTGGGCGAGAGAAGACTATAAAACAGCTATGTTTATAATAAAAAGATGATGAGGTCGTACCATGAATTATGAAGTACAAAGAAAACAAACGATAGGCGCTATTGAAGAAGACACCAAAAGAATGGTGCCTTTTGCAGCAGTTACAGCCTTTGACTTTGGCTTGCATCGCATTAAAGATGCTGTATGTAAAGCCGGTGAAACGCTTTCAGATTTTACAGCCAAAGTAAAACACGGTTTTGCTAGCACTGCGTTTTCTCTGGATACCATTCAAAAGTCGGAGCAGCCGTACGACATTGAAAGCCGGGCAAAAACTTCAAAGATTGAAGCTAATAACCCATTTTATGTTAAACGAAATGAAAGCTTAGAAGTCTTTGATAAAAGACTCGATAAAAAACTATCTTCTGGTATTTTTAACCATTCCTCCTCAGTAGAGCAGTTGTATCAAATTGAAGAAATCAATGGCAGTGTCAATTACGGCTCGCAAGAAGTGACTAAAACGCTAACTTCTGAAACCAAGCGCGGTTTTGACGAAAACGTTAAGGAAAGTGTTAAATCCCTAAAAGATAAAACAGTGATGGTAGCAAGAGCCCTAACCGGGCTAGCTAACCTGACTGGCGCAGGAACGGCATTCGCAGGAACAAAAGGTATAAATGCTTTAACCGGCTTAAATATTAATGATAAAACTCTTGAGAACTTGCTGCAAGGTATTGGAAGCACTTCTAAAGTAACTGAAACCGGTAAAGAAGTGGTGTCTGTCAACCAGTCAGCTGTACAGACTCAAGCAAGCAGCATGCAGCGACTTAGCGAAGTACAATTACAAGAATTAAACACTGAATCGCAGCGGTTCGGCGCAAAAGTGGATGAAGCTAAGAGATCTATTGACCAAGTTAGAGAGCAAGCTAACCAAACATTTAGATTCATTGTCCAAAACTAATCTAATCAACTAAGTCTTAGACCTATTTCATAAGCCTCTCTAATTACTGCTAATTACAGAGGCTTATGATTTTTTTATTCAATTTAATAACTTTATTTAGGAGCAAAAAATGGAAGCTGCAAATGGAAAATGGGACCCTGCAAGTTATAAACAATTTTCTGGTGTAAAATGGACTTATGAATCAAACTCTAAACAAGTTATAAAATTCGACACTCAGGATATGGATTCAGATGAGCAATGTGTTCAACCAGGAGCCATAGCATTATGTAATGGTAGAAAATTTGATATTATAAGCATTAAAGGCAAAAAGTGCGAACTAGGAAGAATTTTAAAGGATATTGCTAAAAACTTTACACCTCCAAAAGAGCTAAATTTTAATCTTTTTTTTGCGAATAAACTACCAAATGGAGAGATCGAAACCTTTGAAAATTTAGCTTTATCTGAAGAAAATGTTAGAAAAACATTTACGAACTGGAAGAACTCAGATGTGAAAGTGATTTTTCGCTGCAATGAAGAGATTGTACGAGTATTTAACTTATCTGGAGCACAAGGGCCGGAAGCTATCCGCACATCTCAAAATTTGTATTATTATCCCCCTGTCGATGTATCCCAAAGGTAAATAGATCAGCGTTTCGACGGATTTGAATAACTAGTCTAATCATTTTTAAGACCTTAAGGATTTTCTTAAGGTCTTTTTTTATAACAAGGCCTGTATGTTAAAAGCAGTAAGCAAATTTATTCCAACCCAGAACTTTATGAGCACAGCCTGACGCAATTGCCTAGTAAATTGTAATCTTAACAAGCGCCGCTTGCTTTGAATCTTTTTTTTGTGTAATTCTGAAGTTGCAACTCAATTTTACACAAAGTAATCCATGTACCCTCGACATTTGCAAAATATTCTATTAAAGCTGGCACAGGATTTCCCAGTGGTAACACTTATTGGCCCTAGGCAATCAGGCAAAACAACGCTTGTCAGGGAATCTTTCCCAGAAAACCCTATGTTAACTTTGAAGATCCTGAGACAAGACTTCTGGCAGTGGAAGACCCGCTGATCCCTATTGAAGTAAAGTCTAGCGCGACTTATAACTCACAGTTCTTACAGCGCCTCAATTACTTTAAGAAGCTGGTCGGAGACCGTTGTCCAACAGGTTATCTCATCTATTCTGGCGACCGGAACCAGTCTATTCAAGGTTGGTCCCTTCTAAACTTTAGAGACTCAACTGCTGCACTTCAAGAGGCTTAACAAGACTCAAATTAATTGACTTGTCAATAATAGACATATCAATTATATTGATGTTATGAAGAAAAATGTTTCCCGCTTAGAAGATCACATTGGTTTCTGGCTCAGCAGACTGAGTAATGAAGTCCACCATGCCTTCGTGGCAAAATTAAAAGGGGCAGATATCTCCATTCCTGAATGGTGTGTGCTGATTGCCCTTTACCATGAAAAAGAAGTTAACCCGGCACAAATCGCTATGCGAGTAGGGATTGACAGGGCTGCGATTAGCAGAACCGTTGAAAAGTTAGTGCAGCGCGAATTCATTACCAGAAAAATTGGGTGCGATCGCCGTTATACATTTTTAGAGCTTACAGAAAAAGCTAACATTTTGATTCCCCAACTGGCAGAACTTGCAGATAAAAACGACTATGAATTTTTTCATATGCTGCAAAAAGAAGAAAAAGAGACTTTAAAAAAAATTTTACTGAAAATTGCCGTAAAAATAAACATAGAGGTAAATAATGAATATAATTGAAGAAATTCAAGAGAATGCACAACTGCAAAATTGGCCATTTCCTAAAACTTTTGAAGCATTAAAGACTGCAGGAGTTACTAGCTACATTGTTCATTTAACTCAATCCTATCATGTAGTCTTTCAGGGCTCTTTTGGCTCGTTTAAGAAAACTGAACTTAAAGGCTATCATCCTTTACAAACTTCACAAGTTTTTTGTGATGTTATGACAAAAGAAGCAATTATACGCCATATCGAAGGAAAGACAAACTATCTAGAACTCCTAGAGGATCTTTCCATGGCGGGCATCTCTCATTATCAAGTGGATATGCAGTCCCGAAAAATTCGCTATTTTAACCCTGCTGAGACAAAATACCACTTGGAGATCGTACCCGTTATTTAAACCCGACTTGCTACCTTATAATAAGTCATATTCGAAATTATTTTCTCTCTAAGAGCTCGAATTGGTATACACAAATGCAGATATAAATCAACCTTGCTGACAGACCATCGCGGAAGCGATGGCAGTTGTTAGCCCCGCGTGAAGGCTCCGCAGAAGCCGGAACGTGGGGTAAATGCAAGGAGCGTTGGTATACACAAATGCAGATATAAACCAACCTTGCTGACAGACCATCGCGGAAGCGATGGCAGTTGTTAGCCCCGCGTGAAGGCTCCGCAGGAGCCGGAACGTGGGGTTATCGCATAAAAACATATTGAGCTGCGGCAGCAGCGACACAAAAAGTAATAATATGACACATTCATACCGTTTACATTTTTTTCATTTAATTTGGTCAACAAAACAACGCCTTGCATTTATCACTCCTGAACTTCAAATCCACCTTTATCCTTATTTAGGGGGTATTGTTGCCAATCATCACGGTAACCTTATAGCGATTGGCGGCATGCCAGACCATGTGCATCTCTTAATTGAGCTATCAAATCTTGATAAATTTTCTGGTTTTATTAGGGACCTAAAAGCTTCTTCTTCTTTATGGATACACAAAAACTATTCAAGCAGCCATGTGATTTTGCATGGCAAGAAGGATATGGCTCATTTTCAGTTAGTTTTTCATCAATTGAACAAGTTCGAAAATATATTCAAAACCAAGAAGTGCATCATGCGACAATGTCATTTGAGGAAGAGTACAAAAAACTCTTAACGCTGCATAATGTTAAATTTGATGAGAGGTTTGTGTTGGGATGAGATTTTTTTGTGTCGCTGCTGCCGCAGCTCCATTTGTCTTTATTCAGTAACCCCACGTTCCGGCTCCTGCGGAGCCTTCACGCGGGGCTAACTACTTGCATCTCTTCTGCGATGCATCTCCATGACGCACTCCAGATATAAACCAATCTTGCTGACAGACCATCGCTTCCGCGATGCATCACCATGACGCACTCCAGATATAAACCAATCTTGCTAACAGACCATCGCGGAAGCGATGGCAGTTGTTAGCCCCGCGTGAAGGCCGCCGAAAGGCGTGCCGGAACGTGGGGTTATCGCATAAAAACATATTGAGCTGCGGCAGCAGCGACACCTAATGTAGTTTCAGGAAAAGGGCTTCCAGGCTATCATTGATGGGGTTGAAGCGGGCGATGGCTTGTTTGGCGCCCTTGATGGCCTGCTCGACCGTTTCAAGGGAAGGCAAACCGCCGAACTGGAGCTGCTGTTCTAAATGTTGTAAATAGACAGGAAAGTGCAATAGATCAGGTTTACCGGATACTTGTAAAAGCTGCAGATCTCTATACCAGAAAAAGATTTGCGCAAACATCTGCCCCAAAACGGCTTGGGTATGAGTTGCTACGCTCCCCTCTACTTCTTTTTCAAAGGCTTCTTTTTGCAGTGCGGTCATATCTTGAGGAAAATGGGCAGCAAGTTGCTGCCTAATCTCTTGTTCTGCCTGTTTTTTTTCTTCTTCAATGGCAGCGACCAGCACGGATAAAGACTCTTTTAACTCTATGTAAGAGATGCCGGGGGTGCGGGAAAGCAGGACAAGCAAAGGGTCTGATAATTTCTCGTGCTGCTTTAAGGAGGCGCTATTTTTGAAATAGAGTTTGCGGCAACGGGAAAGAATCGTCGGCAAAATTGCATTGGGCTGGCTGCTGGTCAAAATAATGACGCTATGCTGCGCAGGCTCTTCAAATGTCTTTAAAAGAGCGTTAGCACTTGTGGGCAACATGCGTTCAGCATCAATGATGATAAACACTTTATAACTCGATTCAAAAGGGGCTAGATAAACCTCTTCGCAAAAACGGCGCATTCCTTCAATGCTATGCAGAGCCATTTTGCCTTCTGGTCGGAATGAGTAAATATCGGGATGGTCTTCTTTTGAATTACCGACTAAGTTATGGGCAACAGCCAATGCGAATGCTTCGAGGTTTGCTTCTTTAGCGCCGGCAAATAAGAGAGAGTTTCCTACCCTATTTGTTTCCAGCATGTGGGTAAGAAATTTTTTAGCCTCTTCGTTGCCCGTAATATGGTCAAAAGAAGTAAATTCTACCATTTCGTTTCGATCAGGGTTTCAATGGCATTGCAAACGGTTGGCAATGTTTGGCTGGCATCGATTACATGGATTCGCTCTGGCTCTATTGCTGCTAGAGTTTGAAAGCCTTGACGTACCTGCTGGTGAAAGTGAAGGGCTTCCGCCTCCATTTTGTCGTGCAGACCTGCTGCGGCTTCGGCCTTTGCCGTTCCTTTGGCTCTATGCAAGCCAATTTCCGGATCGATATCCAATAAAAAGGTCATTTCAGGTTGTATATGTTCGCAAACCATTGAGCATAGCAACCTAGTGTACTTAAAGCCCAAGCCGCGAGCAACTCCTTGGTAAGCAACTGAAGAGTCGTTAAAACGGTCGCATAAGACAATTTTACCGGCTGCCACAGCCGGCGCGATTAGTTCTTCTATATGCTGCGCACGGGCTGCAAGAAACAGAAGAAATTCAGCTTGCTGCCCGATGGGAGTTTTGCATTCCGGATCGAGCAACCACTTTCTCACCATATTGCCAAAAGCAGATCCCCCGGGCTCGCGAGTCAAGACCACTTCATAACCTCGCTTCTGCAGCCAGCGAGCGATATGAGCGCTTACAGTGCTTTTGCCTGAGCCTTCACCCCCTTCAAAGGTTAGGAATCTGCCTCTTTGACTCATTCATTTTCCTCTGGTTGTTCTTCTGAAGCTTCCTCAATCTGTTCTTGAGCCAGCGCATGGTTATTCAGCTCTTCCTCAATGAGATTTTTAGACTCCTCTTCAACTAAAGGCTCGTCGGCAGCCGACTCAATTTTTTGCATACCGACCAGAGTGCCTTCTTTCAGGTTAGCCAGCTTTACGCCTTGTGTGTTGCGTCCCATGACACGCACGTCTTTCATGCTAATGCGCACAGTTTGCCCTTGATCAGACATCATAACCAAACTGTCGTTATCGGTGACGCAAATCGCCCCGATCACATTGCCGTTGCGTTCGCTGGTAATGATGGAACGCACGCCGACACCGCCGCGATTAGTATGGCGGAATTCGGATACTTCAGAGCGTTTGCCGAAGCCATTTTCACAAACGACTAAAATGGTTTCTGTGCCATTGACAACTTCACAGGCAATTACATAGTCGCCTTCGTTCTTCAGAGTCACTCCTTTTACCCCGCGCGCCATACGGCCCATAGAACGCACCTGATTTTCATCAAAGCGCACTGCCATGCCGCTATAAGTAAAGAGCATGACCTGCTGACCTGCCCGGGCTAAACGGGTAGCAATCACCTCATCGCCTTCATCGATATCGATGGCCCAGATCCCTTTGCGGCGCGGGTTGCTGAATTCGCCAAGCTCTGTTTTCTTGACCACACCTTGACGTGTTGCCATGAGGATGCAGGCTTGCTCCTCAAAAGAGGAAACGCGCAGGACTGTCGCAATCTTCTCCTCGGGCCTTAAGTCTTCCAGAAGGTTGATAAGCGGCTTGCCTTTCGATTTACGTCCGGATTCCGGAATCTGCCACACTTTCAACCAATAGCAGCGTCCAAGGCTGGTAAAGATAAGCAAATAATCATGGGTAGAGGCTACATAGAGGGATTTTAAGGCATCTTCTTCTTTGCGCAATTGAAGGCCGGCAACTCCCTGCCCTCCCCGCTTCTGTTCGCGGAAGGCGTCGACAGGCATTCTCTTAATGTAATCGTCTTGAGAAATTGTAATGATCACTTCTTCATTGGCGATCAGATCTTCCATATTCATATCGCCTTCAGCAGCGATAATTTTGGTCAAACGGGAAGATTTGTAGCCTTTCTCGATCTCTTCCAGTTCTTTGCGAATAATGTCGCGTACCATTGCTTCACTTGCAAGCACACTGCGCAAGTAGGCAATTTTAGCTAACAGTTCCTGGTATTCAGCGCTAATTTTATCGCGCTCTAGGCCGGTTAATTGGTATAAGCGCAGTTCAAGGACAGCGTTCGCCTGTCTTTCAGTAAACTCAAAGCGGGCAATCAATTCTGTGCGCGCTTCTTCGCGGCTGCTGCTTTGCCTAATAAGCCGCACCACTTCATCAAGGTGATCAATTGCTTTAAGATAGCCTTCTAAAATGTGTGCACGGGCTTCTGCTTTGAGGAGTTCAAAGCGCGTTCTGCGGCGAACCACTTCAATACGGTGATCAATCCAAGCCTGAATCATGTGCTTGATGTTCATAATGCGCGGCAGCCCTTTGTCCAGAGCTAGCATATTGCAACCGAATGTCACTTGCATGTCGCAGAATTTATACAGCTGGTTGATGATCACTTCCGGGATCTCGCCCCGCTTAAGTTCCAAAACAATCCGCAATCCATCCTTATCTGATTCATCGCGCAGGTCTGATAAGCCGGTAATGGATTTATTGTTGATAAGTTCCGCTATTTGTTCGATTAAGCGCGATTTATTCACCGCATAGGGAATCTCATCTACGATCAGCCGCTGCCGGTCCGGATTATCAGGCATAGGCTCAGCAACGATATTGGCACGCAGAATGACTTTACCGCGCCCTGTGTGATAAGCTTCTTTTATGCCTCTATAGCCGCAAATAATGCCGCCTGTAGGGAAGTCGGGTCCGGGCATCACTTTGATGATCTCATCAATGGAGGTAGCCGGGTTCTCCAAAACCAGCAGGGTAGCTTTGACTAGTTCCGCCAGATTATGCGGAGGAATGTTTGTGGCCATACCCACGGCGATTCCTGAAGAGCCATTGCACAACAAGTTCGGGAACTTCGAAGGGAATACCGTTGGTTCTTTTTTGGTCTCGTCGTAGTTCGGCACCATTTCGACTGTATCTTTGTCGAGGTCTTCCATCAGCTGCACAGAAGAGGTTGTCAAACGCGCCTCAGTATAACGCATAGCAGCCGGGGGATCGCCGTCGATTGAGCCGAAGTTTCCTTGGCCGTCAACTAAACGATAGCGCATGGCCCATTCTTGCGCCATTCTCACCAGAGTCGGATAAATGACGCTTTCACCATGAGGGTGGTAATCACCGGAAGTGTCGCCGGAGATTTTAGCGCACTTACGGTGTTTTCCTGTCGGGCTCAAACTCAACTGGCGCATCGCATAGAGGATGCGGCGCTGCGAGGGCTTTAAACCATCTCTTACATCGGGTAGCGCACGCGCAATGATGACCGACATGGAGTAGCGTAGGTAGCTATCACGCATCTCGTCTTCGATATTGCGCGGCAGAGTAACTTCATTTTCTGTATAGGACATACAATTCTCCTAATGCGGTCTAAACGTCTAAGTTCTTTACAGAGAGAGCGTGCTGTTCAATAAATGCCCTGCGCGGCGGAACGTCCTCACCCATCAACATGGTAAACATATGGTCTGCAGCTACAGCATCGGGCAAGGTAACCTTAATTAAGGTGCGTTTGCCAGGGTCCATAGTTGTTTCCCAGAGCTGGTCGGCGTTCATTTCGCCAAGACCTTTGTAGCGCTGGATCTCAATACCGCTGCGGCCATTTGTCCGCAAGAATTCTATCACATCTTTAAGTGTGTAGAAAGATTGCGTCTTATCCCCGTCTTCTGAAATTTCAAGGATATGGCCATCGGCTACTAGATACTGGTCTATAGAGAAGCCAAAGTGTTTCAAGCGCGCCATCAAATCGCTTAAATATTCTTCTTCATAAAGTTCCATAAAATGGAGCGGTTTAATTTTAAGCGTGCGCATCTCTTCAGTGATTTCTTCTGGCGGAATTGAAGCAAGAGTCGCCTGGTGTGTGGCGTGTTGCTCTTCTTCGTAAATTTGCTTAAGCCTATCAAAATCATCTTGTGAATAGGCAAACTGCGACCCTTCCAATAAGTTCACCTGGAAGCAAGGCAATTTGCCGAAACTATTTCTGGCAGCCAGGAACTCGCGGAAAGGGATGCCTTTCCTTTCAATGCGTGCAATAAATCCTTCAACTTCAAGGATTGCCTCAAGCAATGTTTTAAGCTGTTCTGCAGGCAGGAATTCTTGGCTATTGTTGATTTTTACGTGAATGTCGCTAATGCCCAACTCCATGAGGTAATTATCCATCTCTTTTTCTGAGTGGATATAACGGCTGACTTTTTTGCGCGTCACCCTGTATAGCGGCGGCTGGGCAATATAAATGAAATTGTTTTCGATAAGCGCAGGCATGTGCCTGTAAAAGAATGTCAATAATAGTGTACGGATGTGGGAACCATCGACGTCGGCGTCCGTCATGATAATAATTTTGTGGTAGCGGAGCTTTTCCAGTTGGAATCCATCCTTGCCGATGCCGCAGCCTAAAGCAGCTACCATAGTGCCGACTTCGGTATTTTGCAGCACTTTTTCCAAACGGGCTTTTTCCACGTTTAGGATCTTACCGCGGATTGGCAAAATCGCCTGAAAGCGCCTATCACGGCCTGATTTAGCTGAACCGCCCGCAGAATCTCCCTCTACAATATAAATTTCGCATAGGGAGGGATCTTTTTCTTGGCAGTCTGTCAGTTTACCTGGCAATCTGGCGCTGTCCAAGGCAGATTTTCTTAAGGTTAGTTCGCGCGCTTTTCTGGCCGCTTCACGGGCTTGCGCTGCAATGATGGCTTTTTCAGCAATTGATTTTGCAATAGCGGGATTTTCATCGAGATAGATGGCAAGCTGCTCGCCTGTTATCTGCTGCACCACAGAGCCGACATCGCTGTTGCCTAAACGCTGCTTAGTCTGCCCTTCAAATTGCGGATTAGCTACTTTGACTGAGATGACGGCTGTCAACCCTTCTCGCATGTCTTCCCCGCTGATGGAAATTTTGTCTGTTTTCAGCAGGTTATGGTTCTTAATATAGTTGTTAAGTATGCGGGTCAGCGCAGTTGAGAAACCGGTTAAATGCGTTCCCCCTTGCCTTGTAGCGATGTTATTGACATAAGCATATACCGTTTCATTATAGGTGTCATTCCATTGCATTGCGACTTCAAATTCTATAGGAGCATCGTCGCCGGGGCGTGTACCTGAAATGTAAATAGGGTTAGGGAATAATGGGATTTTGTTTTCATTGAGGTACTCTACAAAGGATTTTAAGCCGCCATTATAACAAAAGTGCATATCCTCGTGGTCGATATTGCGCTCATCGATCAGGTGAATCTCGATCCCTTTGTTTAAGAAGGCCAGCTCGCGTAAGCGGCGCACTAAAATATCGTAATCAAACTCCGTGACAGTCATGATCTCGTCATCGGGCCAGAATGTTATTTTTGTACCTCGCTTAGTGGATTCCCCTACGATTTTCAAGGGGCTGACAACAGCGCCTTTCGAAAATTCGATTTCGTGAATTTTATGGTTCTGAAACACCTGAACAGTCATTTTTTTAGATAAGGCATTCACGCAGGATACGCCAACACCGTGCAGGCCGCCGGAGACTTTATAGGTATCCTTATCAAACTTGCCGCCTGCGTGAAGGATGGTCATGACCACTTCTACCGCAGTTATTTCCCTGCCTTGTTTTTTTGACTCTTTTTCGTGAGTCTGCACAGGGATTCCGCGGCCGTTATCTTCAATAGTGCAAGAATTGTCCCTATGGATCGTGACAATGATTTTATCGCAATAGCCGGCCATAGCCTCGTCAATACTGTTATCGACGACTTCATATACTAGCTGGTGCAATCCATTGCTGGAAGTGTCTCCTACGTACATTCCCGGGCGTTCTCTAACCGCTTGCAAGCCTTCTAGAACCGTAATGGAACTGGCTGTGTATTCTTTTACAAGCTCGGAATTATCCGTGGAGGTGGTTTGGTTTGTCATGAAATACCTTGTACCGCAGTAAATTTATCCAATTCTAAAAGAAATGCCCTTAATCATCGAGTCCGGAAATTTCTCTCTTAACTTCGCTAATAAACGCTGCTTATCGTATTGACTTAGCAGACTGTGCAGGGTTGAATTCCGCACTTTGATATGTAGTATGCCTTCTTTAAAAGCCACTGCCTGGGTCATTGCAGCTAGCTTTGAGCCTATAATTTCAGGCCAGGAGGCCAGTATCAAGTCTGGCCGATGCCGGTAAACTTGATTTATTTGACGCAAAACATCTGGAAGAAGCTCGCTCATGCGGCGGGTCGTAAGCGCAGTCCCCCGATAGTTTTTTGGTGTGCGTTGATAATTCGATCCCACGACGCTTTATCCAATACTTGTGATTTTCAGAAATAAGCCCGTCCAAAGACAACCAATTGTAGCACATTCATTTGAGATCAGCAAGTAAATAGAGAAAGTATGATTAGCACTTCCATTTAATCGCATATTTTTTATTATAAGCTCGATGTTAAGACAATTTCTCTACTTTCATCTTTTACCTTTGCTGCTATTGCTTTGTGCAATGAGCGCACTTATGGCTGAAAATCCTAAGGCGGAGATAGCTGCTTATAAAGAACAGCTTAAGCAAGCTGAACCGCAAGCAAAGAGCCAGCTGTTATTGCAACTCACTTTAGCCTACTTAAAAGACCAGGAAACGGAAAAAGCCTTTCAAACTTTCTTAGCAGCCCTAGAAACACTGCCAAAAAAGGCTGCAGTTAAACCGCGGGAGACAAAGGAATATCGCGAAGCTTTATCCCTCTATTTAAATAGCCATGAAAGCCATACTATTCAAACAGCAGCTAAAGAAATAACGGCTGCCTATTCTGAAGCGGCAAAAGAGCAGCCGCAACTACTATTTATATTGGCAGCTGCAGAGGCTAATTTAGGCGAGCTGCCAAATTTTTTTCAGAATTTTTATCAAGCGTACCAGCAATTCCCTGAACATTATTTGGCCTATCGCACCTTAGCTATTATCCATTATAAGTTATACGCGTTGGCAAAAACACCTGCTTTAAAAGAGCAGCAATCCGACTGCATATATCGCTATGCAATGCAGGCAATTGACCTGGAGCCCAAAGATGCAGAGCTATATAAACTTATCATCGTTACTACTGGCGAAAAAAATAAAAGCTCTATTGTCAGGCAACTGTTGAGAAAAATTATCTCAGAAAATATCATTATACCCCGTTCCGACATAAAAACCTATGCCCTTGAAGCTGTTGCTATCCAGGACCGATTATTAGCAGAAGAGTTCGTGAATAAAAGCCGCGAGTGGTACCGCTACAGCCGCAGCATAGATGAAGTCGAGCGGCTAGTTAAGTCAAGCCAATATTAAAGTAAGTGATGAGGAAGTTGATGGAAGCGCGTACATTAGGAGATTACCGGCTGATTAAGCAAATTGGCCAAGGCTCGCTGGGAACAGTTTTTTTGGCGGAACATCTCTTCATGAAAAAGCAATACGTAGTCAAAATACTGCCTGAGGAATTAGCTAGCGATAGGAGCTTTATTCAGCGCTTTGAGGAAGATGTCGGTGTTTTAGCCACTTTAGATCATCCTCACATTGTAAAAATACACAATATCTCTTTTGCCCAGGGGCAATATTTTCTAGTAACTGATTGTATTGTAGACGGGCTGGGAGAAACGACCAATCTAGCGCAATTTCTCACTTCACGCAGCAGGAAGCTGGAAGAGGCTGAGCTATCGCATATTTTGAGTTGCATAGCAGAAGCGCTTGATTATGCCCATAGTAAAAAAATTAGCGGCAAGAGCATTGTGCACCGCAATTTGAAGCTCAATAATATTTTGATCGGTAAAGGAAAAACTGCACACGATCCATTTATTACTGATTTCGGCCTTTCAAGAATTATCGGAACAGGAGCTGTTTTAAATCGCACCCTAAAAACTGTAGCCGATACGCTTAAAAATGACGCTGATAAATATCCCAATCCCCCTATCGATACGCAAAAACTGCTCCCCTTGCACGCTTCTTTCTTACAAACTTATGCTTTTCTTGCGCCGGAGCAGCGCCGTTTAGATTACCCCGTCCCCATTGATGCCAAAACCGATGCCTATGCATTTGGAACGTTGGCCTATTATTTGATTTGCCGCGAGCTGCCTGAAGCAATTTTTGACATGCCGTCTTTTAAAGTTCCGGAATACCAACATGATTGGGATAGATTAGTTCATGCCTGCTTGCAAGCCGACCCCGCGCGCCGCCCTGACTCTTTGTCAGAATTTTTAAAAGATATTCAAAAAGGCAAAAAAGCTGCTGCGGCGGCATTTACTCCGGCAAATGCCGCAAGCGAAAATCGCGAAGAAGTTTTCTCCCAGCAATCCAGCGGTTTAAAACCGGTTATCCACCGCCCGCAAATCGATCGCCCTCAGCACGACCCTGATCCGGCAGCTGTATTTCAAATAGATTCAACTGTAAAGCACTATCAACCGGAACGCAAAGAAGTTAAGAACATTAATCCGCTCTTGACTGATATGGTGGTCATCCAGGGCGGCAACTTCATGCGCGGCAGCAATGACGGCAATCGCGATGAAACCCCTAAGCACCAAATATCTCTCGCTAGTTTTGCCATCGACATCCACCCCGTTACCAATGAACAGTTCGTACGTTTTCTTGAAGTTATGGGCGGCGAAAAAGATAGCAACCACAACGACATTATCCGCCTTAGGGAATCACGCATTAAGCGCAGCGGGGGCCGGATCAGCATTGAATCAGGGTATGCAAAACATCCTGTGGTTGGCGTTACTTGGTATGGCGCCGTAGCTTATGCCAAATGGGTTGGTAAGCGGCTTCCTACCGAAGCAGAGTGGGAAGTGGCTGCAGCTAATGGCTTAGACAAAACTCTCTACCCGTCAGGAGATGACATTGAAAAAAGCGAAGCTAACTTCTTCAGCGCGGACACCACACCTGTAATGAGCTATGCCCCTAACCAGCAAGGGATTTATGATATGGCCGGCAATGTGTATGAATGGTGCCAGGATTGGTATAGCTATAATTACTACGAAGTGTCCATTCAGGAACCGGAAAACCCTAAAGGACCATTACAAGGTGTTTATAGGGTGCTTAGAGGCGGCTGCTGGAAGAGCTTGAAAGAAGACTTGCGCTGCTCTCGAAGGCATCGGAACAATCCCGGTACAGTAAACGGCACCTACGGCTTCCGCTGCGCCGCAGACGTTCAATAGAGTTGAGGAATCATGACCGCGAAAGTATTATTTGTCTGTTTAGGCAACATTTGCCGCTCACCGGCTGCAGAAGAAATTCTCCGGCATATGGCCAAAGCCGGCAGCCAAGAAGTTGAAGTTTCCAGCTGCGGTTTAGGCGACTGGCATTTAGGCGCTTATCCTGACCACCGCATGCTAAAAGCTGCACAGATGCGAGGCTTTATGCTTTCTTCCCGGGCCAAGATGATCGAGAAAGAAAACTTTGCTTATTACGATTTGATTTTGGCCGCCGACCATGAAGTGCTGCATAACTTATACAAGTATGCTGCAACCGCTGAAGAGAAAGCCAAGCTGCACCTCATCAATGATTTTAGTGCTGTCTATAAAGGGCAGGATGTGCCTGATCCTTATTATCAAGGCGAAGCCGGCTTTGAACTAGTTCTCGATATGCTCGAGGATGCCTGTGAAGGCATCCTCTCTTACCTGGAAAAAGAAAAAAAGATATAACTGCTACAGTCTGAGTTAGACGCTTAAAGGGACAATGGACCTTAACGACGCCATGGACCTTATGGACTTAATGGACTAAGCGCCAATTGCTTGTCGTAAATGTCTTCGGCGTCGTTAAGGTCCATAATGTCATTTGATATAGCTAAATCTGACTTATGCAGCTGTCTCATAGGGACGCCAGAGACTCCAGGGACAAATGATTAGGGCTTAGTCCTTTAAGTCCATAAGGTCGCTGGCGTCCCCATTGTCCATTGTCTCTTTAAGGGACTAATTCAGACCATATTTTTTAGCTAGCCTTATTTTTAATAAAGCCGGCTGCTGCGGTTGTAATGGCTCCTATAACTGCAGCGACTCCGCCTTCTGCCGCTAATGATCCGACGGTCATATCTGCAATTCCGAGCATTTGCAAAAGGCCAACAGCTTGCAGAATATAACTACCCGCTGTGCCTCCTACCATACCAGCAACAATGTTGCCCATAGCGCCAAGACTTTTCTCTTTTAGAGCCGCACCTGAAAGTCCCCCGCCAACACCGCCGCCAATAACGTTGGTTAACAAACTTACAATATCCATAGAACCTTCCCTTTGGTTTAAAATTATATTTTTAAGAAATAGCAAGGCTAATAAATTTGTGCAATGAAATTAAAACCCTGTTTGCTTTCTGCATTCGCAAAATTTCAGCTTTGTTTCCTCTTTATTGTAATGATCCTAAGAGAAGCAACTTGGGTTTGAAGTAAAATAGGAGAACCCCTATTATAACTCCTATTTTTACTTAGCTTTTATTTAAAGGTTGCTAGCTATGAAACTGTTATTATCAAAACCCAGAGGGTTTTGCGCTGGTGTTGAAAGAGCCATAGAGAGTGTTGAAAAGGCTATTAGCTTATGGGGCGCTCCTATTTATGTAAAACATGAAATTGTACATAACCGCTATGTGGTAGATCAATTAAAGGCCAAGGGTGCCATTTTTATTGAAGATTTAAATGATGTCCCGGTAGGAGCCCGTTTAATTTATTCCGCTCATGGAGTCTCGCCTGCAGTTCGTGAACAAGCTAAACAACGGCAGCTAATTGAGATCGATGCAACCTGCGGGCTTGTAACACGTGTACACTCTGCTGTAAAACGGTTTGCCGCCATGGGTTACCAAATCCTGTTAATCGGCCACAAAAACCATGTCGAAATCATTGGGACAGCTGGCGAAGCACCGGATGTCACAACGATTATTGAGTCAGTAAGCGATGTGGAAAAACTTAGCTTCACACAGCAAGATAAACTATTTTACATTACCCAGACTACGCTTAGCCTTGACGATGTTAAAGATATAACAGAAGCCCTCCAAGCTAAATACCCGCAAATTGAAACTCTGCCCAGTTCCTCAATTTGCTATGCGACCACTAATAGGCAAATGGCCCTAAGAGAAATTACAGACCAGACTGATTTAGTGCTCGTAGTTGGCGACCCTAAAAGCTCAAACTCCAACCGCTTGGTCGAGGTAGCTTTAAAAAGGGGAATTAAGGCCCATCTCATTAATAATGAGAATGAGATCGAGCCAAACTGGCTTGCCGGAGTAAACACCATCGGCCTTACAGCAGGTGCTTCAACTCCTGAAGAGATCGTGCAGCGCTGCATCCAACGTTTAATCGATCTGGGCGTCAACTCTGTAGAAGATGTCGTTTTTACACAAGAAGATGTCGTTTTTGGCCTGCCTAAGCCCCTTTTGACCTTAGGAAAATAATGATTTTTACCCGCGCCTTATTTGCCTTATGTATTATTAGCGCCTCTGCCTATGCCAATTTAACTGTGCAAGGCGGCATCGGCTACCGTGAAGATCAATTGGATTGGAGTATTGCAGGATTTAATGATCAGCCAAATATCCTGTCTGAACTTAAATGGCGCGAAGTCAAAAGCGTAGAGGTTTCATTAGAAGCCGCCTACAGCAATAACTACAATATTTATATGCGTGCCAATGGGGATATTGCGGGCATTTTTTCAGGAAATAACAGAGATTCAGATTACCACGGAAATCAGCGTACTGAAGAATTTTCCCGATCTTATGCCCGCTCTGATGGCGATTACGCCTATGACGCTTCTGCAGGAGCCGGGTACCTATTTGGCTTCCTAAACAATCAAGCCATTATTGCACCAGTGGTTGGTTATTCTGTGCATGGGCAGCATCTATGCATGCACGATGGCAAACTGGTGATTTCAGAATTCCCTGGCGCCCTTGGCCCCATACAAGGACTTGATAGTACTTACACAGCCACATGGTATGGCCCCTGGTTAGGCCTTGATCTTTCTTGGGCTGCAATTATGGGGGTTAGATTGTGGGGCGCCGCTGAATATCACTTTGCGCGCTTTGACGGCTCAGGCCACTGGAACTTACGCAGCGACATCATCGACAATTTCACCCATGAGGCCAATGGATATGGCATAGTGCTCAAAAGCGGCCTTGCCTTTCCCCTAACCGATTGTTTAGAGCTGGGCTTAAAAGGAGTTTTTCAGACTTGGAGGGCAGAAGATGGGGTAGATAAAGTAACCGCTCTTGTCGAAACAGATAACGGAAGCAGCGCCCCTTTAACCTTTCACACCAAGTTTAATGCTGTTAACTGGCAATCCTGGACAGCATCAATTTTTGTGCAATATTTTTTTTAACGGATAGATATCCAACTACGTGAGATGAATTAACATATGGATAAAAGAAGCATTCTTTTTGTTTTAATCCTAACGGCGGCAATGTTTGGGGTTAACGCCTTTTTTACTTACCTCGATCAAGACCGCAACAAGGAGTGGTATGAGCAGCAAAAAGTCGCCAGAGAAAAGAAAAAGCAAGAACTTCTCACAGATATTTCTAAAAGAAAAGTAGCTGTCGAGCAGCTGCCGCTTGCAGCTGTATACTATGATGCAGACAAAAAAGAATCTGCCGGTTTAGCTATCCGCCAAAATGATACTTTGCTTGTCATCATGGATAGGGAAGCAGCACCAAAAGAAATTTTTAGCGATGAAGGATCTCTTCCTTTGCTTTCCGATAATCTGCAGCAAAGCGGATTAGCCTTATATGGCCAAGGTGATGCTAAAGCATTGCCATTTCTAGCGCTGCCGGAACTTGGCGTATATCCTGTGCAACTTTACTTTCCCTTGGACGCCCAGTATCAAGGGTTAGAGACGCCTGGCGACTACCAAGACGGGCAAATTGTTCTTCCTCTAAATCAGCTTGGCAAAGAGTTTCCTGACGAATACCATGCCAAGATGCCTAAAACTACAGGTTTTGTTTTTGCCCAAAAGGATAATAAATGGGTGCCGGCAGGCATTTATCTTTCCTACTACAATGCCTTTGCTCCCTTTGACAAAATCGAAGGGCTTAACCGCTATTTTCAAGCGGAGAAGCAAATAACTGCTATTAAAGGTAAAAGAGGCGAAGAGAAATTTTATGTCTTGGAAAACGGCACACAGCAGTTAGTATTTTCTAATTATGGCGGGGCCCTGGTAGAAATCAACCTCCCTTTCCAAAGCGAAACCCATCCCAAAAGCGTTGTCAAGGAAATCGATTTTGACCGCGACATGGTGAAATACCATGCTGAAAATGCGATGTTCCCCTCTCATCCTTATTACACAGCCGGCTCAGAAGAGCCAAAAAAAGGAGTGCTGGGCGGCTACTACCCTCTTTTACGCCGCGACTTAATCGAACGTCCCCCATTTAAAACCATCCGCCTGCAGCCAGCTTACTATGCTTTCAACATCGTATCGGAATACCCGGAACTGGCGGAGCTGGAATATGAAGTTAAAGAATTTACCAGCAAGAAAATTGTATTTGAAGGCGTGCAGCCCCATCGCCGCATAACCAAGACTTTCGAATTTGCCGGCAGCGATGCTGAAGCGCCTTACGCTGTTAACTTAACAGTTAAAGTAGAAGGCGACAGCCGCGGCTTATGGCTATCTACAGGTATTCCTGAAGTTGAATGGATTTCAGGAGCTATCGCTCCTGCTTTAAAATACCGGGTCACTGTCAATAAAAAGCCTAAAGTGGAGAGTTTAAATCTGCCTCAGGACCCTGTGACAGTCACTTCCATTAAACCAGACTGGCTGTGCAACTCTAACGGCTTCCTCGGTATGATCTTAGATCCGTTAAGCGAGGTTGACCCTGGCTATAAAGCAATTCAGGTGTCAGGAGTCACAGTCCCCTCCCGCTTGACCGAGATTGACCAGGAGTATGAACGTTTTAAGGCAGCTGAAATGCCCGGCTATAATCTTTTCCTGCCGCTCAAAAATACTGGCGGCACAATGTCGTTTAGGATTTTTGCCGGCCCCTTTGCCGACTCAGTCCTAAAAACTGTAGATAACACCTTCTCTGACCCCGCTACCGGTTACAATCCGGACTATATTGCCTGCCAAACATCTCACGGGATCTTTACCTTTATTTCCGAGCCTTTTGCACAATTCCTGCTAATTTTAATGAAGTTCTTCCATAGCCTGACCAATTCTTGGGCCTTATCCATTATCCTATTGACAGTTGTGCTTAGGATTATTTTATACCCTTTGAATACTTGGTCGATGAAGTCAATGATTAAGATGCAGCAAGTGGCCCCTGAAGTCACAGCCCTGCAAGAGCGCTACAAGAAAGACCCGAAAAAAATGCAATTGGAAATTGCAAACCTGTACCGCGAACGAGGCGTCAATCCATTCTCCGGCTGCTTGCCATTGCTTATCCAATTGCCTTTTCTTGTGGGGATGTTTGACTTGTTAAAGTCCACCTTTGAATTGCGCGGCGCAAGCTTTATTCCCGGCTGGATCGACAATCTAGCCGCTCCGGACGTGCTTTTCAGCTGGCATTACCCCATTTTCTTTATTGGCACTGAATTTCACCTGCTGCCCATCCTTTTCGCAGTAGTGATGTTCATCCAGCAAAGGATGTCTTCTACTGTGCCTGCAGATCCTAAGCTGATGACGGATCAGCAAAGGCAGCAAAAAGCTATGGGCAACATTATGACCATTGTATTTGCCATTATGTTCTACCATGTGCCATCCGGCTTGAACATCTACTGGATTTCCTCGCTATTGCTAGGCATCCTGCAGCAATGGTGGACGCAGCGCAGCATGAAATCTGCTGCTGCTAAAGTTGAAGTGGTAAAACCTGCAGTAAAAAAAGCCCGCTAAAAGGCGGATAGCATGTAGCCACAAACGTAAGCCCAATGTCGTCAACTTAAGAAAATCGATTTGGATCGAGTAGGAGGGAGTCATAAGACTCCCTCCTACTCGATCCAAATTGCTTATTTTGACGTATTTCGACTTAGTGGAGTTTTTTAAGAATTGCCGTGCGGGCAGTGTGGAGGGCATTATCCCCCTCTGCAATGCCCTCATCAACTTTTTTAATGGCTGACATTACAGTAGAATGATCGCGGGAAAAAAGATCTCCGATTTTCATGTAGGGCAGCTTTAATTGCGAGCGGCAGAGCTGCATGGCAAGCTGCCTCGGCAGCACGCATTCGCGCGCCTGTGATTTGCCCTGAAGATCTTCTACGCGAATGCCAAAGAATTCAGCCACGCCTTGAAGGATCCTGCCAGGAGTTAAAGCATTTTTTTCCTCATCGGCAATTAGATCTGAAAGGATATTTTTAACAGCAGGAACCGTTAAAGAAGTGGAGCTAGCCCGGTTTTGCAAATGAGAACGCAAAATCAGGGCTTCCAAGCCTTTCACGACTGACTTAAGCCCTGTGGGAAAAATTTCCAGCAGAAAATCTAAAATCCTTTCATTTAGCGGAAACTGCAGGGCCATTGCTTTCTGGCGTACAACTTCCCGCATTTCTGCCTGTGATAGAGGCTCAAGCGGCAGCACAATTCCCCACTCGAAGCGGCTAATGAGGCGGGGCTCGATGAGGTCAAGCTCCTGCGGCGCACAATTTGCGGAAAGAAGAATTTGTTTGCCGGATAAATGCAGGGTGTTGAAGGTGTGGAAAAACTCTTCCTGTGTGGCTCCTTTTCTTGAAAACAAATGCACATCGTCGACAATCAAGACATCTGCATTGCGGTAGGTTTCCCGGAATTGGCTCATTTCCCCAGCGCGGATAGCTCCAACGACATGGTCTGTGAAAGTTTCTGCCCGAGTGTATAGCGCTTTTATTCCTTTTTTTCGATAGGCTGCCGCTGCAGCCATTAGTAAATGCGTTTTTCCTGTAGCGCTGCGCCCATAAAGATAGATAGGGTTAAAATTGCTATTAGGATGGGCCTCTATTGTTTCTTTAATTAGCTGGACAGGGACTTGATTATTTGGCGAGGAAAAGTATTCCTCGAGAGTAAAATGCGGGTGCAGCTGGTCAAAAAGCAGCATGAATGGTGCAACAGCTGCGCCTTTAACCGGCTTAAGTTCTTTTTTAGGTATTTTTTTAGCTTGAGGGATCTTTTTCTCGGTACTGATGCTTAAGTGAATTTTAAATTTGCGATTTGCAAGCTGCGAAAAAAAGGATTGGGCTTTTGCTTTGGCGTGCTCCTCAAACCACAGAGCCTGAAAGTGGTCTGCAGCTTCCAGATAAATATTGCCCGCATCAAAACGAAGCACCTTTAGAGGACGGAGCCATTTTTCTACGATCTCCTTCCCTAAAATCCCCTCCTGCTCTACAAGAAATGTTTGCCAAGCTTGCACGGTTATGCCTCTTTATCACGCTGTGATTATTGTGCATTAAATAAGAATCCAATTTCAATAGGAAAATGGCAGTATTTTTCCTTTTATGCAAACTTTTAGAACTTTCAGTATTTAATAATCCACTTCTAATTGATTAATATGGGGAATTTAATTAAAATAATTCTCTAAATTAATCCATGTAAGGAGCTATCAATGGCTAGTCTGATTTTTGATGACACTAATGAAGAAGTGCAACTACCGGATGATTCCCGTATCCAAGAGTGTTGCGAAGAAGCCGGAGTGCCTTTTGCTTGTACTGAGGGTGTTTGCGGAACTTGTGTAATAGAAGTGGTGGAAGGCAAAGAAAATCTTTCCCCTCCAACGCAAGAGGAGATAGATTTCTTAGGAGAAGGCACTTGTGATGAAAGGCTTGCCTGTCAATGCCGTATTCTTAAAGATAAAGTAAAAATTAAATTTTAAGGTAAATAGATGGCAGCAAATAATGACTCCCCCAAAAAGATCGATCGGCAAATGACCATCGATTCTATCCTGGCTTTATTTCCCTATAAGGCGCAGCGCCTTTCGCAAGAAATTACCAATGCAGGCCTCCACTGTGTCGGCTGCCATGCCGCTACTTATGAAACCCTGGAAGTTGGCATGTTAGGCCATGGTAAAACAGAAGAAGAAATCGAGCGCCTGGTTTCAAGGCTCAATGCCCTTTTAGATGAACCGGATGCCGACCCCACTACGATTACCCTCACCCCCCGTGCGGCAAGCAAGTTCTTAAAAATCCTTGAAGAGGAAGGGAAGCAAGGCTGGGGCATGCGCTTTGGCGATAAGATGGCAGGCTGCAACGGCTTTGAGTACATTTTAGACTACTCTGAGCAGCCGGACGCTGATGATGAAATTGTGATTTCACAAGGGATCCAAATCCACGTTAATAAAGGCGCGCTCAAACGCCTGCTGGGCTCAGAAATTGACTATGTCGATGGCCTGCAAGGCTCCGGCTTTAAAATCTCCAATCCCAATGCCAAATCCGCTTGCGGCTGCGGCAGCTCCCACGGCTACTAAACGAAACGAACCTGTCTCAAACCTTGGGACAGGTTCGCCGCTTTGTTAAGAATTCAATACGAGAATTTTACTTTCAAAACCAGTATAACCATGAGGTTGGAAATAAGTAGCCAGCTCATTACTGGTGAGATTTGTGCCTCTTAAATCTATCTTATTAATCCCTGAACTTGCCAATATGCCCAAGTAATCTGTTTTCAAGGTAGTACAGCCATACAAACTTAATTCTTTTAAATTAAGTTTTTTAAGCTCCAAAAAGCAGGTTCCTGTAACAGCAGCTTCTATTAAGCTAAGACTTGTCAGGGTTTCTATCCCGCTAAGAGCGGAAACTCCTGCATCGGTTACTGCTTGAGTGCAAAGCAAGGATAGCTCTGTTAATCTCTGCTCAGGGTAGGCATCAGCAAGATTTCTTAATCCATCATCTGTTACCAAGTTATCCTTATTTGAAGGTATCAGCCCCATGTGGATTCTCTTTAGCCTTGCAATAGTTGCAACTTTAGCGAGATGATCATCAGTAAGCGCATGGTTTTGCAAATAAAACAAGTCCAAATTCCTACTGCTGCCCGTATTCAATATTAAAAGGTCATCGGGCGCTAAGATACCGTTGCCAATTGCAAGTTCTCTAAGCTTCGGCAAATTGCCCATCAGATGTTGCAAACTGTCTGCTCTTACCCCTCCAGATGTTGTTTGGGACATAATACCATAGTGAGAGAAGGCAGCTGTAAGCGACAATTCTTCCAAGGTATTGCTCTTAAAATTGGCAAGCTGATTTTCATGTTCAATTACGATTTCACCTACACTTAACGAGGTTAGTATAGGCAGCTTCATGGCAGTCAAAAAATCTGCTTTAAATCCGCTATTACCTGTTTCGATAGTTAGATTCTCAAGAGTCTTTGAATCATTCAGCCCCTTAACAAGAAGAGTTGCTGTGACATATTTTGTTTTAGGGTCATCAACAATTGTAATTTTTTTTATCCCAGTATCTTTTTTCAATCTCCCTAAGAAAGTTCTATTTGGGATAATATTGGGATAGGCCTCAGTGCTAAACTCTGTTATTTTCTTTAACTCATCTGCGATATGCGCATTCAACTCATTAAATTTTGGAGGCTGCATTAAAAACTGTGTAATTTTTATTTTAGTTTCATCATCTCGTTTTTTTCTTATAGAGCGGGCGTAAAGCATGTTAAGCAAAGCTAAATGCATAATTCTTTGCGATTGCGCCACAGCACCTAACTCATAGAGTTGAATTAAATCTACAGTTCCTTTTCTGGCTTCATTAAAATAGAAATTCTCCACTTTTTGTTTAAGAGCAGGGATAGCAAAAAATTCCACCGTGAACAATAAATTCGAGCCATTATCTTCAGTAATTTCAATTTTATCGCTGTAACACCACTTTAATATCTCTGCAAAACTGTCTCTATGCATATTGTGCAGAGTTGTCTCATTTGCACCTTTGGCTGCAGTGCTGAATCCTCCTATAAACACTCTATTAAAATAGTCTGATCGGCTAGTTAATTTCTCTTTGTGCACATAAAAATTTGTCGAATTCACTTGCCCGCTCTGCGCTGAAGGGGTGCGTGGTGAATAAGCCTTGCCGTAATCAGGAGAGTCAACATGGGCTTCGGCTATAATTTTAACTAAACCCCATGCCGCCCAAACTCCCTCCGGAAGATTATCTAAAAACTGAATAAAATCTTGGGTAAACAGCACGGAAAAGGGCTGAAGCAAAATCCTATTTAGTTCGCTTACAAATAAAGGAGCTGTTAAAGCATGAGGATAATTAGCATGAATAAGCTGCAAGCCTGTGTGCAAATTTTCAGGATTTTTTTTATAAGAAGCTAACACATGAATAGCATCTTGAACAGGCGAAGGCTGAGACAACTGAAAAGCTCTATATATACCATCAAACAGATTTTTTAATCTCAAGGCATCATTGATATCAAACTTTTGTGCTTGATCTATTTCTTTGAATATTTTTTTGGCCGCCTCCAGTTGCTGCTCAGACGTACCAGCCGTCATTTGATCCGCAGAGCGCTTTAATCTCAACGGACTAGGAGAGTGGAACTGAGCTCTTGACCCTTCATGACTTGAACTTGAACTAATCACTGAAACTGCTGCTCCATTTACCTGATCCGGTAGAGGTGAAGCCGGGTAACGCGCTGGGCTTGGAGATGAGGGGTATGGGGAAAAGCGCGGCGACTGTGTCGGGTCTTCCGCCAGTTTTTCTGAAGCTCTGCTTGGTGGTGGTGTTCTTATTTCCATAATTGCATCCTTTTATTTTTTCAGAACAAAAAGAGTATCAAAACTTTAGATTTAAACCAAGCGATCTAAAAACAAGCAATTAAAACCCAAGTTGCGCCCCTAAATCACGCTTGA
>JAEYWL010000075.1 GCA_023428915.1 Verrucomicrobiota bacterium | reverse complement strand
GCAAATTGCGGAGTAAAAATCAGAAAGGGTGCTTGCAATAGTGCGCACAGTGAAAGTTGAAGCATTGAACTCATGTTCAGCATACAAAATCAAGGAAACATCAAGGCAGCGTATATGTTCAGGAGGCGGTTGTTTGCCGTGCAGAAGCGTGAGAAAATGAGCCGCTGCTGAAGGGGAGCCTGTCTGTAAGTTTAACCGCACTCCGTATTTATGAAAATAATACCAGTAGAGGGGGATGGAACTAAAGCAAGCAATAAGGCGATCTGCGATCGCCAGATTGTTGTGAGTGGTAGTTTCCGGTTCGAACATGCCCAAGAGGGAACAGCCGCTGCGCATGAGATCCATGATATTGGCATCAGCTGGCAAGGTTTCTAAGATGGTTTTGAGTGGTGCAGGAAGATCGCGGGCTTGAGCTAGAGCTTGAGTATAGGCCTCCAGTTCTTGCCTGGTTGGAAGGCGGCCTCTAGTTAACAGCCAGGCGGTTTCTTCAAAACTGGCCTCCTGCCCCAAGTCAGTGATATCAATGCCGCGATAGAGCAAGTTGTGCTCTTCATTGGAGCATAAGCAGATGGCAGAATCACCGGCAACGATTCCGGCTAGGCCGCCCTCTTTTTTATTTGCCATATTGAATGACCCATCAAAATAAAAGGTTATATACATAAAAATAGCAAAATTAAATTTTTAAAAATATGATATAGTTAATTTATGATTTAGCCTTTAAGGAGCGAATCCCTTTATGCAGCTTTATATTTTTGAAAAAAGAGAGGGTATAGGTTTACTGACGCTCAATCGCCCTGCCGATCTCAATGTGATAAATAGCACCATGCTGTACCAGCTGCAGGAATTTTTCTCAGAGCAGATTATTGAAGAGAAGCTTCAAGGGTTAATTATTACCGGAGCCGGTGAAAAAGCCTTTTGCGCCGGAGCTGATTTGCAAGAAATCTCAAGCTTGGATCGTCAAACGGCCCTGCAGCTAAGCGAACTAGGCCATGCAGTAATGAATAAAATTGAAAACTTGCCCATTATAACAGTGGCGGCAGTGAATGGATTTGCCCTGGGGGGAGGTTTTGAGCTTGCACTTACTTGTGATTTTATTCTAGCAGCCCGCACAGCTCTTTTTGGCTTGCCGGAAACAACTTTGGGTCTTATCCCAGGATGGGGAGGCACACAGCGTTTAAGAAGGATTGTCCCGCTATATCAAGCAAAAGAGATGATCTATTCAGGGCGCAAGATAACAGCGGAAGAAGCCCATACTTTAGGCATAGCACTTTCTTTATATGAGAAAGAAAAATTGTTGGAAAACAGCCGGCAATTCATCGAGCAAATGGCCGCTGCCAAACCGCAGTTTGCCTTGCAGCAAGCTAAAAGAGCGATCAATGAAGGTTTGCAATTGCCGTTTGACCAAGGCTTGGAGCTTGAGTGCGCCCTATTTGCTAAATGCGCTTCTCGAGCCGATGCAAAAGAGTTAATCGAAAAATTTACCTCTAAGAAAGGTGTAAAATGAGTTTAGGGGAGCAAGGTGAAACTATTGCCATTATTGGCGCCGCCGGAAAAATGGGCCGCGGTATTTCTCAAATGCTGGTGCAGGAGGTGTGCCGGGCAGAGTGTGAAAAAAGGCAGGATATTAGCTGTGAAACTAGCAGGATACAATTAATCGATTCAAATGAAGAAATGCTTTTTGCTTTCCGCAGGTCCCTTAAGGATATATTACGGACTTTTGCCGAGAAAAATATTCAAACCTTAAGAAGCTATGCCCTTAATAACAAATACTTAGTCAGCAATGAAGATGTTATTGAAGCCTTTGTTAATAATTGCCTGGAAAGCATACAGCTTTCAACCGATCTCAATACAGCCCGCAATGCTTCATTAATCTTTGAGGCTGCAGCCGAAAATATTGAGATTAAGAGCAGGATTCTTAAAACTTTAGCAGAGCTTTGCTCTAAAGATACTTTTTTTTTCAGCAATACTTCTTCTATTCCGATTAGTTTTTTGGCTGAAAAAGCAAAGCTTAACGGGCGCATCATCGGACTCCATTTTTATAATCCGGCTCCAGTGCAAAAACTTCTGGAAGTGGTTATTCCTAAAGGGACGCTAGAACCATTAGTGCATCTTGCAGAAGAAATAGGGAGACGGCTAAACAAGCATGCTGTTCCTTCAGCTGATATTTCAGGTTTTATCGGCAATGGCCATATGATACGGGAAATGGGCATGATTTTACGGGAAGCTGAAGCTCTTTCAAATGAGTATCCGCTTGAGGAAGCGGTCTATCTATTTAATAGGGTATATCAGGTTTACCTCTTGCGGCCTATGGGGTTATTTCAATTGATGGATTTTGTAGGTTTGGACATCTGCTCCCAAATCGCAACAGTCATGGAACAGTTTCTGGAGCAGCCCATAAGACTGACTCTTTGCGAAAAAATGCTGGAAAAAGGAATTAAGGGGGGGCTTTCCAGTGAAGGGAAGCAGCAGCCAGGCTTTTTTTCATATAAAGGAAAAGACATAGAGGGAATCTATAATTGGCAAACCAGCGCCTATGAATTATTGTCGGCTGATAAAATCGAGCGTTGGAATTCCGTTTTAGGAGCCATGCCCGAGGACCGGCTTACTTGGAAGCAGCTCTCAAGAGAAGATTTAAATCGGGAAACAAAGATCAATAAACATTTCTACGAAATAACTACCAGCAGCGAATTAGGTTGCGCCTGGGCAAAAAAATTTCTGGGGGTGTCTGCAGATATTGCGGAGCTATTAGTTAAAGACAAAGTGGCAGCCAAGATAGAAGATGTTGACACTGTGCTGGAACTGGGCTTCCACCATTTATATGCACCCCGCCGCGCCCTTAATTTTACAAAGGATAACTAAATGGCAAAATTGCGAAAACGCCTGTTTGCCGGCGCCGGTTATAACACGATTTACTACGGACCGGGCAGGAAAGAGTTTAATCCCAAAGAGCTGCCCCCTTATGAAGGGTATCTTCAAGAGACGGCTAAAGGGACGCTTGGCCAAATTCCTCAAGCATCATTTGATGAAGGGGTCATAGGCAGTTTTATGTCGGGCAAATTTTTAAACCAAGCCAACCTGCCTGGCTTCATTCCATTTATGGTTCCCCAGTTAGAAGGGAAGCCTTGTACAGCAGTTGAAGGCGCTTGCGGTACAGGCGGCCGTGCAATTGCTGCTGCTGCAAATGTAATTTTAGCTGATAGGGGTGAAGCGGTATTTACTGCGGCATTTGAAATGCAAAATGGTGTCAAGTCAGTGTATGGAGCCGACATACTAGCTGGCGCTTCTTATTATGCTGGGGAGCGCAAACAAGGCAGCGCCTATTTTTTCCCGGGAATCTTCTCAGAAAGGGCTGGGGCGTATTTTAATCGCCATAATGCCGAACTTGCCCGCCAAGGCATGGCTCTCTGGTATGAACAAGCGATTGTAAATGCCCGCAAAAATCCAAAAGCCCAGGAATACCACAACACTTCGCCAAATTTGTATAGTTTAGCCTTAACCCTTCCCGATCCAAAGAAATTCCTCCAATATTTAAATATCTATGATTGTTCGAAAATAACTGATGGAGCTTCTTCAATAGCCTTATTTTCTGAAGAGGGGGTAAAAAAAGCAGGTTTGGGAATGGATCAGCTAGTTGAAATTGTAGCCATCGAGGCTTCTGAGTCCGATATTACAAAGCCTCCTGAAGACCCAACCAGGCTGCAGAACACGCAAATTGCCGTGCAAAAAGCGTTAGCTTCTGCAGGGTTAACCATTGATGATATCGGCATTTTTGAGATTCATGACTGCTTTACAATTACCGCTTTGCTGTCAATTGAGGCGCTACGATTAGCTCCCTATGGTGCAGCTGCAGAGTATATTTTAGAAGGATTAACAGCAAGCGATAGCCCGGCTCCGATTAATCCCTCTGGAGGGCTTATTGGATTCGGCCACCCTACAGGCGCCAGCGGAATACGGCAGCTTGTTGATTTACATGAGCAGCTAGTGGAAAAGGCTGCCAATCAGATTACACTCAAAAAACAATTTGGCATGATGCTAAGCATGGGCGGCAATGATAAAACAGTCACCTGCATCATTGTTAAAAAACTGGGGTAGCAGAATGAGAGACAAGCAGCTTGACCTTGAAAAATTTGCGGCGAGCCAGATTGCACCAATTATAGAAACGCTTGCCGCCAACCCTGAACAAAGATTGAGCCTTTATAAAAAAATGTCGGAATTGGGCTTGTTTTCCTTGACGATTCCAAAAAAATATAAGGGAATGGAATGGCGTGCAAGGGATTATGTAGAGTCAATATACACTATTTCAAAAACAGATGCCGGCATTGGCGTGTCTATCGCAGTAGCTAACATGGTAGCTGAAGCCGTATTAAATTACGGTTCTGCTGCGCTTAAACAAAATATACTGCCGCGCATCGCAGAAGGGGAATTAATTCCCGCAGCTTTTGCCATTACGGAAAAGCAGGCGGCCAGCGACATAAAAAGCATACAAACAACTGCTGCATTCGATGGAAAGCAGTACTATCTTCAAGGCGATAAGCAATTTGTAACTAATGGCGACGTTGCCAAGATCCTCATTGTGCTGGCAAGGGTGCAGCCGGACGATAAGCTGACAGCTTTTTTAGTCGAAAAAGGGGTTGCAGGATTAACAGTGGCTAAAAAAGAAGATAAAATTGGCTTGCTTAGCGCCAGTTTAGTCGACCTGCATTTTGAAAAGATGGCTATTAGCAAAGAAAATATCCTTGGAGAAGTAGGCGAGGGCATGCAAATTGTCCTTAGCGTATTAGACAATGGCCGTTTGGGCATAGCAGCCCAGGCGCTGGGAATCGGGGCGGCCGCTTATGAATGCGCCTTGCATTATTCTAAACAGCGCATACAGTTTGGCAAACCGATTGCAGAGCATCAAGCGATTGCTTTTAAGCTTGCCGACATGTATGTAAATTTAACGGTGGCAAAAGAGATGATCATGAGGGCGGCCTTTTTAAAAGATATTGGCAGCATCTTTACTGTTGAAGCTTCCATTGCCAAACTATTCTCCAGTGAAAGATGCCAGGAAGTGGTGGCGCAGGCCATGCAAATTTATGGCGCTTATAGTTATATCAAAGATTGCCCTCTTGAACGCTATTGGCGCGATGCCCGTGCGACAACAATCTATGAAGGCACTTCTGAAATTCAACGCATGATCATTTCCAAGCATATATTAGATAAAATGGAAAAGCAAAAGGCATGAAAAGACAGGAGCGTTCTTTATATTTTATCTTAAGCTTGTACTTTTCGATGTTAATCCTGTCAGTTGTTTTTGCTTATTCCCGTAAATCGGGCTCTACAGGGCTGGATGTTGTCACGATTCATCACTTGCGTCAAGCTGAGCGGTATACAGGAATGAAATAATGGCGACTTTCGTATCCCTCCTTCCCGTATACCTATTTGGAAATTTGCACTGTTTAGGCATGTGCGGCCCCTTAGTGGCCATGCTTGGCAAGCATGCCTATAGGTATTATTATTTTTGGGGACGCCTCTTTTCTTATGCTCTGGCAGGCTGGCTGGCCGGTGAACTGGGGGCAGTATTAAATGTTGCCTTTAGCCAATACCATTTTTCCGCAATTCTGAGCCTGCTTTTTGGCATAGCAATTATTGTGTGCGCCTGGCCGCTTTACCGGCAGCAAGCTATGCCGGGCAGCCGAAAAATTGCAGGCTGGCTTGCGCCCCTAAATCGCAAGCTGGCAGTGCTGCTTTTGCGGGACACGCGCCTTGCCACATTTTTATTTGGCTGCCTGACTGTGGCTTTACCCTGCGGACAAACACTTCTCGTATTTTCAGCTTGCGCTCTGTCTGGCAATCCTTGGGTAGGTATGGCAAATGGTTTTGCTTTAGCACTCCTAACTTCACCCTCATTGTTGGCTGCCATGAGCATGCATAAAATGCTGGCAGGGATGAAACCACAGTATTCTTTAGTGATGGCCGTCAGCGCTTGTTTAATCGGTCTTCTGGCAGTTTTACGGGGGTTGGCTGAGCTTGCGCTTATTCCCCATCTAATCATCGACCCATTTTCCTCAGCAGTCTTTCATTTGGTAATTTATTAATGAGCAGAGAACCTACAACTTCGTACTTCATTCGTTTAATACTCATCCTCTTGCTCGTATTCTTGGCCGGCATGCTCTATTGGTCTTCACTATTAGTAGAAGAGGATTTACAAGAGGTGCGGACTCAACTGGATACGGTGCAAAAAAGCATTGATTCTCTCGAGGAGCAAATGGACGCGTTGGGCAATGTTTCTTCATTCGCCAATGAAAAAAGCAAACAAAAAACCTCTGTTAGCAAAGGACAGCATATAGACCCTAATTTGCCGAACTTGCTTGCAGAGGACCGTTTTTATATAGAGACGCTCCCCAATTTATTAGGCAAAGCTTTTGCACCCAAAGGAGCTTTTAAAGGGGATAGCGTAGGCAAGCCTAAAAACCTGCATCCCTTTAGCAATTGGAGCCAGGTGGCAGGCTGGATTTCTTCATGCAGCATTGCCATTGCCTCCCAGCTGTTTGGCATATATGAAACTCTTTCTCCGGAAATGGCATTTAAAATGGAGGAAAGGGGCATTCCTAATACTGCCCAAATAGAATATTGGCTGCACTTAAGGGATGATGTGTACTGGCAGCCTTTGACCAAACAAATGTTTTCAGAAGATATTCAATTAGCTCCTGAATTTTTAATAAGACATCAGGTTACTGCCCATGACTTCAAGTTTTATTACGACGCGATGATGAATCCAAATGTTCAAGAAGCTGGTGCAGTGGCTTTAAGGGCGTATTATGACGGTATTGAACAAATAACTGTCATCGATGATTTTACCCTGGCAGTGCGCTGGCGGGCTGATAAAGTATTGCAGCACGATGGCAAAGAAAAGCTGCAGACGAAATACATAGCCAAGCTTATGACAGCCTCATTACGGCCTTTAGCGCGCTTTGTTTATCAATACTTTCCCGATGGAAGCAAAATTATAGAGGAAGAGCACCCCAATACTTATTTGACTAATAGTATATGGGCCCAGAATTTTAATGATCATTGGGCTAAAAATATCATTGTCAGCTGCGGAGCTTGGGTATTTGAAAAAATGAATGAGCGGCAAATCGTGTTTAAGCGTAATCCCAATTATTACCAACCCCTAGCAGCGCTTGCACTTGGCAATGAAATTGATTTTAAGGATAGTGGAGATGCTATTCTGGAAGATTTTAAAGCGGGAAAGACCGATAGCTATAGCTTGCAGCCCGAACAAATTTTAGATATAGAACTATTCTTAAAGAGCAGCGAATATCAAAAACAGGCGGAAGCAGGAGCTGCCATCAAGCGTTTGGATTTTGTGCAGCGCAGTTATCAATATATTGGCTGGAATGAAACCGATCCGCTATTTGCCAGCAAGCTGGCACGCCGGGCAATGACCATGGCCATTGATCGCAACCGTATCATAGACCATATTTTAAATGGCATGGGGGTGGCTATAACCGGCCCCTGGTTTGTGCAATCTGCCAACAATGATGCTTCTATAACCCCATGGCCTTATGATCCGCGCGAGGCCAAGCGGCTCCTTGAAGAAGAAGGCTGGTATGCTAATGCCAAAGATGGAATTTTAGAAAAAGAGATCGACGGAAAGCGCATCCCTTTCAGCTTTAGCTTAACCTATTACGTGAAAAATCCGACTTTGGCTGCAATCTGCTCATTTATCGCAACCTCTTTGAAAGAGATTGGCGTCCAATGTAATCTCAATGGGGTAGATATTACAGACCTTTCTGCAATTTTCGATGAGAAAAGCTTTGATGCCATCGCATTAGGCTGGTCTCTCGGCGCCCCGCCTGATATGCCAAGGCAATTATGGCATTCCGACGGGGCTAAGCAAAAAGGTTCTTCAAATGCTATTGGATTTGCCAGCCATGAAGCAGACATTATTATAGATGCCTTAGAATATGTCAGTGATAAACAAGAGAGGATTAAGCTATATCATCAGTTCCACAAAATTATCCACGAGGAACAACCCTATACATTTTTATATACTCCAAAAATTGCCTTTCTTTACAGGGAGTATTTGGAAAACGTTTTTATTCCTGCTAAAAGGCAGGACTTAATTCCTGGAGCGGATGTAGAAGAACCGCAAGCATCGATTTTTTGGTTAAATCAAGGGAAGAAGAGTTAGGATGTCAGCCTATATCCTGCGAAGATTGCTTTTACTGCCGCTGACGCTTTTTTGCATCGTCCTGGTAAATTTTATCATTATTAATTTAGCCCCAGGCGATCCAGTTTCTGTGACCGAAATTTCGCAGGAAGGAACGGCAACACGCAGCAGCAGTCGCGCCAGCGTATTTGGCAGTGATGAGCGCTATTTGCAGTTTAGGGAGTTTTACGGATTGACTTTGCCGATTTTATTAAACCCCTGGCCTTACACTAGTTTAGAGGACGTGCAACGGGATATCACGAGACTAACCACGCACAAATGGGTTCCAGGCGATCAGGTAGAGCTGGGATTTAAAGAACTGGACACTTTGCGCACAACCATGGGAGACAAAGCAAAGTATCTGATGCCTCAATTACTGCTGACCATGCAAGACAAGCAACTTTCATGGGATGATCGGGAGCTGGCCGTAAAGCTATTTGTGCGCGGCGGATTTAGGCAAGCTTTCTTAGGGCCGAATTTGACAGTGCAGCAGAAAGAGTTTAATAAGAAAATAGCCAAAGAAAATGAGCTGCTTCTCTCATTGGCATTTGCCAAAAATGATACAGAAGCAGAAAAACTGCAAAAAATCGCCGGCTTGCAAAAGTGGTACCGGGAAAATCGGGATTATTACAACTTTGAGCCGGATTCCATGGATAAAATAGCTATATTGCTCACTCAAACACGTTTTGCAAAATACATGCAGCGTGTCTTGACGCTTGATTTCGGCACTTTGCGCGATGATAGCAATAAGACAGTTCTTTATGAGGTTACCCGCCGCTTTAAGTATTCATTAACCCTGGCTATCCTGCCTATGATCATTACCTTTGTTTTGTGCATCGTTTTAGGGTTTATTATGGCTGCATGGCAAAATCGCTGGCCGGACACAATTGTCAATTTGATTTGCCTGATTTTATATGCGATTCCCATTTTCGTCGTCGCACCGCTGCTTATTGAAAAAGTGGCGTTGAACAACACTTTTCCTTTTTCCAATATCCCCATTCCCTACAGCGGGTTTAACAGCCCTGAAAGAGAATATGCGAATTTCAATTCCTATGAGAGATTAATGGACATTTTAAGGCATATCTTTTTGCCCTTAATTGCAATTATGTACGGCAGCCTGGCGGCTCAGGCTCGCCTTTCAAGGACTGCTGTTTTAGAGGTGCTGCGCCAGGATTATGTGCGCACAGCTAAGGCTAAGGGAGTAGGGCCTGGGGCCATAATGACCAAACACGTTGGACGCAATGCCGCCATTACTATTGTCACTTCAATTGCAGGTTCTTTAGGCATTGTTTTGGGAGGTTCATTAATTGTGGAAACTATTTTTGATATAAATGGATTCGGGAAGTTTTTTTACGAAGCGGTTGTCAATCGCGATTATAATGTCATCATGTTTTCTGCTTTTGCAGGATCGTTTCTTACTTTGCTCGGCTATCTGGTAGCCGATATTGCCTATACCTTTTTGGATCCCCGAGTAACCCTGGATTAATATGCAGCCTTCCCTACCGCACTATAGTTATCTACAAACTATTTGGCGCCAATTTCTCAGGCATAAACTTGGGGTTTTGGGATTAAGCGTAGTTCTTATTTATGTGTTGGCAGCAGTGTATGCTCCTTTTTTGGCGTCAAGTAAACCGCTAGCGGTAAAATATGACGGCGTTTGGTATTTTCCGCTATTTAAATACCTTTTTTTTAGAGGGTTTTACACAAAACCCGTTGATCTGTTCTTTAATCTGTTAATGATTACCTTGCCCTTAGCTGCCATTATCTTGCTTGCATTGCAAAGAGGCAGAGTTAGAAAAAGATTACTTACAGGCATTGCGGCTTTGCAGATAGCCGCCTTTGCCGGCATTTTATTTGGACCAGTACATGATCCTGAAGAAGATAGTGTCTTGATACAAGATCGTCAAGCAGCTATTAAAGCAGCTGCGGCGCACAATCTGCACTCAAAATTCCCTATCCCTTTGCCAAATAGATTCTGGCAGTTTGATCTCGCTTATATGAATAGCTACAAGCGATTAGAGTTGGTGCTGCAAAATATACAACAGCAGGAAAGGCACCAGGCCTTGATGCGTTATGCTGCGGATTTCGGCTCCCCAATTCCCAGCTTATGGCAAATCAAACAAGCTCAAGAAGCGAAGGCGCTTGCTGGATATGAAAAAGAGATTCATAGCTATGCGAAAGAAGCTGAAATGGCTGTATTTATATTTCCATTAATCCTGCAGCTGCCAGAAAGCCCCTTCACAAAAGCACTCTTTCATGCTTTAAATAGGTATATAGAAGCTGAGCTCAATAAGCAGTACATCGAGCAAAAAAACACCTGGTTGAAAGAGCAGGAACAGTTAGTGGCATTCAAGATAATGCCTTTAATCAGCCATTATCATTGGGAAGAAGATGCCGGAGGCACGCAATCATTTAACCAGTATGCCGGCTGGCTGGATTTAACGCGCGTGAACCGTAAAGATCTCACTGCTGCCCTTATTTTCGGAGCCAGGGTGTCACTTGTAGTAGGGATTGTTGCTATAGCCATAGCCCTGATTATCGGGGTGCCTATTGGGGCCTGGGCTGGTTATTATGGCGGCTATCGCGATATTGTAATTTCAAGGCTTCTTGAAGTTTGGGAATCCATGCCAACTTTTTTTATGCTGCTATTGGTAGTGGCTATGCTGCAGAGCAAATCGATTTTTTTAGTTATTGCCGTAATCGGACTTTTCGGCTGGACCGGCTTCTGCAGGTTTACTCGAGGGGAGTTTTTCAAGCAGCGCAATCTCGCCTATATTGAAGCATGCAAATCTCAAGGATTTAGCGACAAATACATCATGTTTACCCATATTCTGCCCAATGCTATTCCGCCGGTGTTGACTTTGCTGCCATTTGCAATCATGGGGGCTATGACTAGCGAAGCGGGCTTGTCTTTTCTTGGATTAGGCGAAGAGGGTTCAAGTTCTTGGGGCGTTCTCATGGATGAAGGCCGAAACGCATTTCCGGGGGAAAGCTATCTGCTCTGGCCGCCAGCCCTGCTATTGACCATACTTTTGGTGGCAATTGCATTGGTGGGCGATGCTTTGAGGGACTCCATTGATCCCAAACTCCATGTGAATGCTAAGTGAGATTTCGGAAAAAGCAATCTTTGTTGCCCATGCTCGTGTGCGTTAAGCTAATACGATTTGGAGTGCGGTGACTTGTCGCAGCTTTCTCCCTGTTCGACTTGTCGAACATAAGTTAGTGTTCGTTAACTTCAACTGGAGTGTTCGACAAGTCGAACACGACCAAAGCTGCGACAAGTCGCAGCACTCCAAATAACTAAATTATTAAAAAACTAAAGAGGCAAAAAAAAGGCACTGAGGCTGCCCTCAGTGCCTTTTTTAGATTTCTGATCTTTTTCAGATTAGAAGTTGTAGCTAGCTTGGAAGCCGAAAGCGTCTAAGCCTTGAGTTAGGTCAACTTCACCGCCGCCTAGGCCAGCAGGAATAGAGCCTTTGCCATTTGTGGTTCTTTCAAAACCATGTGCAAAGAAGAAGGAAAGTTCGCCATCAAAGAAGCATGGCTGCCAGCTTGCACCAAAAGTCAATAGATCTTCAAAGATTTCAGTTGTCAGTAAATTAGCAGCTGTTTGAGTGCTTGGAATTGGAGTTTTTCCATGACGGTAGCCAGCGCGAATTGTTAAGTTATCCAAAATCTGGTAGGCAGTTCCAAAACGGTAGATTGTCTGGCCGCGCCATCCGAAACCCAAGCCATTTTTTAGGCCAAGTCTATTTGGAGAAGTTGGACCGGTGCTTAATACGATTGGGTTATGCAACGCTCTTACGTCATTGTAGAAAATATGCTTTACGTCCAAGCAGATATCCCATTGCGGAAGCGGGGATAGGCACATACCGATTGCAACGTTTGAGGGTACGCTTAAACGGCCTTGATCAGGCAGAAAGCCTTTATATTTAGAAAAGCGGGTCATGTGAATTTGCGGCTGATAAGCAACACCTAAGCTAAACCAGTCTGTAAAATCGCCTTTCCAACCAAGGGTTGCACCAACGCCCCAAGAGTAATCCCAGCCGCGGTTTGTGAGGTTGCCAGGAAACGCAGTGAAGAAGGCATTGTCAAAGTTTTGCAAGCCTTGCACTCCTAAGCGCTGAATGGCAACGTCTAAGCTGATACCAATAGAGTGGACATCATTGATGCGCCAGCTAAGGGTAGGTGCAATCATTTCTTGTATAAATTGCAGCTTTAGATTGGAAGTGCCTAAAAGCGGAAGGGGATCGCCGTAAGAAACTTTAACATAAGCGTTGTTATAAGTAGTGACACCAAAGCTTAGATTAGGAGCGATGCAGGTAGCAAATCCGCTGTCAAAATCCGCCATCCAAGGGTTAATGATCGCATTGCCAGAGTTGTTAAAAACAGGTACGGCGCTGCCGCTGACTTTATAGCGCTCTCTTAGGTAAAAGGGGTTGACTGATACATCTATGCGGTTGCCTACGTCAACTAAGCCTGCAGGGTTATAAGCTACGCAAAAGGTGTCTTGAGCGTAGGCTACACCTACTTGTCCCATGCCGGTAGACTTGGCGCCAGCCAGTAAAGCTTCGGCCTGCTCAGGTGTCGTTAAGGCACAAACGCCCAGGCATAAGGCTAGAAGGCCTTTTAAAGTACTTTTCATTGTTCCTCCATTCGAAAATACACGTAATAGGTTAATTTTTTTCTATGAAGAACAATATAAACAATTACGATTTTTATGCATCTGTAAATTTTTAATATAAGTTAAAATAACGCTCTAATTAAAAATTTAATTAACGCATGTACCGAATCCTTTCGAATAAGGAGGAGGATTAGGTAAACAAAAACCGTAAACCGTAAAAGAAAAAGATAGCCATTATTGCACCAATTGGAATCGTAACAATCCAAGAGATTAAAATATCCCTCATAGTTGCTAGATTAAGAGCTCCAATGCCTTTGGCTAATCCCACACCAAGAACGGAACCAACAAGAGTATGGGTGGCTGAAATGGGAAGGCCTAAGCGGGAAGCTGCAAGAATCGTAATTGCAGCTCCAAATTCAGCAGAAAAACCGCGGGATGGCGTGAGTTCTGTAAGTTTTTTACCAATAGTTTCAATTACCCTCCAACCCCATGTGGCTAAGCCTAATACAATACCAAGGCCGCCTAAGGCCAAGGCCCAAAGAGGCACACCCCCTGAAGTATGAATGGCGCCTGACAGTAAGATAGTTACTGCAGCAGAAAGCGGGCCGATGGCATTAGCGACGTCATTTGCGCCATGTGCAAATGCCATCAGGCATGCGCTGATGATTTGCAAGTAGGCAAAAATCTTTTCAACAGCTTCGTATTCCTCATGAAGCTGCTCGCGATTCGGTCCGGCTTCTATATTATGGACAATCCCTTCGACTTCTTCCAAAACAATGCCTAAATGATAACCTACATCTCCGGATGTAGAGGCTTGCGCTGCCGTTAGATGTTTACGGGCAGTAGCCAGGTCTGCAAGTATGGCTTTATTGGTGTTCTTTGGTGTTACATAACCATGCTTAATACCTTTTTTGCGTAAAAGCGAATAAACCCAGATTGCCGCTGCACTTCCTATGCAAATAGAGAGTAAAATAACAGCCCACAAAGGAAATTCCAATCCGAGGCTTAAAAAATTTTTTGAAAGAAGAGTCAGGAAAAGTCCGGCTGTTGTAAAGAAAATAAAGAAAGGAAGCAGCCTTTTAGTAGCTTGAAATGGCCTGGCTGAGTAAAAAATCTGCTTCCTCAAAAAAGAAAAAATGGCATATGACAATGCACCGCCTA
The DNA here is from genome assembly GCA_023428915.1 of Verrucomicrobiota bacterium. Classification (GTDB taxonomy): domain Bacteria; phylum Chlamydiota; class Chlamydiia; order Chlamydiales; family JAEYWL01; genus JAEYWL01. The sequence continues at coordinate 12,059 of JAEYWL010000075.1, read as the reverse complement.
ACAGCGGCGATAGAATCCAGCTGGAGCCGATAAAGGCTACATTTTCCCAATAAATTGCATCCGTACCGCCAATCACTAAGCCAAAGCCTATGATTGCTCCGACAATGGAATGCGTCGTCGATACGGGAAGGCCATTATAGGAAGCAATTTGCAGCCAGGCTCCTGCGCCAATAAGTGCTGCCAGCATACCTAAAACTAAAATAAGGGGCTCGTGTGAAAAAGTACTCGAATTGACAATTCCTTCCTGAATGGTTTTGGAAACATGAGACCCGAAAAAAAATGCTCCCGAAAACTCCAAAACAGCCGCTATCATAACTGCTTTTCTTAAAGTAAGCGCTCCCGATCCAACTGATGTGCCCATTGCATTGGCAACGTCGTTGGCGCCTATATTCCAGGCCATATATAGGCCGCTAGCTAAAATTACAAGTAACAATATGGTTTCAGTAGGCATGAAAAATACTATTTTACGTCCAAGGTCATTCTTACGCGGTATGCAAGTTTTTCCGAAAGGTTTGAAATATCGCCCAAAGTTTCCAGGATTTTTTGCCAGAGAAGAAACTCGCTGAAGTGCAGCTCTTTGTCATGTTCATAAAGCGTTTTAAGCAATTTTAATTGCATTTGATCTGCCTCGTGTTCATGAAAAGAGACTTCTTCTACAAGAACGCGTACTTTTTCTGCTTCTGTACCCCCAAAAGAACTTTCAAGAAGATCTTGTAAGTCGTTAATGATACTTCTTACAATTAGAAATGTCTCTATATTTTTACTCATGAAAGCCAAAATATCATCTTTGATAAACTCGGGAAGTGCAACTTTTTTAAGGGTCAGGAGCACGGCAAGGTCTTCTGCTCTATCGGCAATATCATCTTGAAGACCTAATATTTCCAGTAAATCTCCCCGGCTCATTGGCAGGTAGAGAGTTTTCGGTAAATGGTTTCTAATGTCATTTTTCGTTACGTCTGCATGGTGTTCCAGATCAGAAATCTGCTTAACAACTATATTCAGAAGTGAAAATTCTTGTTTTTGCAAACAATCGAACAGGTCGGGTATTTTTTGCACGCATTGCGATACCTGTTCCATATGGGATTGCAAGGGGGAAAAAGGGGAGCGGCCAAAAAGGTGAAGTATGGTTAGCATAGTCTCTCCCGGGTTGTCTTTGCTAAAAGCGAATATATGCCAAGTTCCTAATTAATACTATAGCGGGCGTTAATAATAAAAGGAATGCTTTTCATTTATTATAGTTGTATTTTATAATGTCTTATTAACAAAAGATGAATTCATGAAATACGATAAGTCTAATCCCTATCTGGCTTCAATAAAAGAAAGATATATCCTGAATAAGCCCGGTTCTAAAAAATGCACCCAGCACTTAGTGTTGCAGGTAGCGGATCCTGAACTGCGCTATGCCATTGGCGACAGTGTTGCAATTTTTCCAAGGCATGACGATTCTTTAGTAGCAAAAACATTAGAGGCTTTAGGGGCTACAGGCAACGAAATAGTTCGTTTCAGACAGGAAAATGATCATATCACTTTGCGATTTGCCCTTCAGGAAAAATTAAATATCACACACCCCACCAGAAAAATTTTAACCTTGATTGCCGATCGACTTGATGCCGGCGCTGTAAAAGAACAACTGCAGCTTCTGCTAAATGAAGAAAACAAAGAAGCCTTGAAGCAGTTTTTAAAGGAAGCTGAACTATGGAAATTACTGTCGCAGTTTCCTGTGTCATTTTCCCCGCAAGAGCTATGCGATTTACTTCCGCCATTACTGCCTCGATTTTATTCTATTGCATCTTCTCCAATAGTAGATCAGGGAGAAATTCATCTCACAGTAGCCCTTGTGCGATATGAACAAAATCAAGCAGTACGGCATGGCGTATGCTCTCATTTTTTATGCAATCTCGCTAAGATAGATCATCCGGAGATCCCGATTTACATACAGCCTACCCACAGCTTTACTTTGCCCTCAGACCTATCTACCCCTATTATTATGGTTGGGCCGGGAACGGGGATTGCCCCATTTAGGGCTTTTATGCGGGAAAGAGAAGCTAGAGGCGCTACCGGAAAAAACTGGTTATTTTTTGGAGATTGGAACCGCGACCTTGATTTTCTCTATCAAAATTATTGGGAAACCTTGATGCAAAAAGGGGTGCTTAAATTGCACACAGCTTTTTCCCGCGATCATCAACAAAAAGTATATGTGCAGCATCTTATGCTTGAAAATGCGAGCGAGCTATTTTCTTGGCTGGAGCAAGGCGCTTATTTTTACGTTTGCGGAGATGCCGATCGCATGGCCAGGGATGTAGAAGCAGCTTTATTGCAAATCATCTCGCAGGAAACGGGATGCGATGAAAAGGGCGCAAGAGACTATCTAAAAAAAATGAGGCATGAAAAACGGTACCTAAGGGACGTATACTAAAGGTCAGAATTAAACCCCTTTTTCAATCATTTACAAATCTTTTTCATTATTTCTTCGAAATTATTTTTACCTTGTGCCATAGGCATCCTTAATAAACAATTAATTGACATTTTTTAGATAATTTTTTATGCATTATACTAACTGACTTTTTTCAATCTAAGGAGATATGTCATGAGTTTAATGTCAAATTTCAAAAAAATAGGCTTCCTATTTTTGCTAGTGGGTTCATCATTGAACGCTCAGCTATTCGATGGCTATGGTATAGGTAGCGGCTGCTGCTGCCCGGGTCCTTTAAATCCATGTGCTTGGGGTGTTGTTGTAAAAGGCGGCGTGGCTCCAACATTTTGGGCTGATAGAGGAACCACATACCTAGTTGTTCCAGCTATACTTCCGCCAGACGGAGGACCGGTTGTGCCAGGAACTTCAGGAACAGAGTTTAGAGATCAATTCAATACTGGCTGGACAGTGGGCGGCGAGATCACATATAACGTGGACGATCATGTACAGTTATTTGCTGAAGGCGGCTACAGACAGGCCAGAGGCCGTACCCGCACTCTGCCAACCTTGACAGGAGCTTTCCTTTCACAAAAATTTGATGATTTTGAAACAGCTTTTGGCTATCTCGGTGCACGTTACTACCTATGTGAATGGGATTGCTGGGGTATTGCTCCCTTCTTCGGTGCCAAGCTCGGCCTTCAACACCATTTTTCTGTAGATTACAGCATCGTTACAGGAATTAACGGCATTCCTGTTGGCTTAGGTAAATTTACCTACTTCCATGACGACACCGCGCTTTCAGCCGGTATCCAGTTAGGTTTTGATGCGCCAATCACAGATTGCCTGCACCTAATGTTCGTCATTGAAGGCGTATTTACAAGCCCAATGAGACCTAACCACAATGTCGTTTTACCTGGCGCTGGACCAATTACAAACGTTATTGTTGCTGATACAGGCACAGAGATTTGCGTTCCTGTTACACTCGGCCTACGCTGGGAATTCTAATCAGGCCCTGCAAATACTTTATCTTAGCGTCAGCTCGAAAGGGCTGACGTTTTTTTATTTAACAATTCCATGAAAAAATATTCTCTATTACTCTTCCTCCTCTTCAGCTCGGTTCAGCTGCTAAGTCAAGAATGCGATGATTTGCTCAATTTTGGGTATGAATGTCCCGGCCCTCTTGCTAGATCAGCTTGGGGAATCGCCGTTAAAGGAGGCGTCGAACCGACTTTCTGGATAGATCCCCAGATAAGCTATGAATTCAATCCGCTTGTTCCACCCTTTATATCCCCATTAAATAGCCAGGGAGACTCTTTTGATAAACACCACAATACCCCTTGGATGGTAGGAAGCGAGCTGTTTTACAATTTAAACGAACAAGTACAGCTTTTTACAGAAGCGGCCTATCTGCAAGCTTCAGGAAGAACACACATTGCAAGCACTGCAGCAGGAATTAATCTGAAAGAAACCTTTCACACTTACAGGGCAATTGATAGCAGCATTGGCGTTAGGAAGTACTTTGCAGCATGGTTATGGGGACTGACTCCATTTATTGGAGCCAAATTAGGCGCGCGTTATCATTTTCAAAATGAACTGAACGTCTCCCTGCCTCCATTATCAGTCGGAAAGGGCGCTTGTTTTTTGCAAAACTGGTGTTTTTTGACAGGCTTGCAGCTTGGCTTTGAATGTCCAATAACTGCATGCTTGCATCTATTTATCTCTTTAGAGGGGGTATTTACGACACCATTACGGCCAAAACCAGTTATGCAATTGGCATTACCTGATGGAGGCACTGCAATTTTAATAGGGGAGACTGGCAGCGAGATTAGTGTGCCCTTAAGTTTAGGTCTCAGATGGATTTTTTAGAGATGACATCATATACGATTATTGAATTAGAGTTAACTATCAATTCATTATTACGACAAAATATCTCAAAAATTACATTTCTTGTTGCAATTATATGCTAAAATTTTTTATTACCTAGAAGAGAATCAATCCGGAGGAAACATGGGATTATTATCGAAAATAAAGAAATTAAGTATTCTATCTCTCATTACTATTTCAAGCTTAAATGCGCAGATGTTTAACGGAATCTTTGGCGACGACTATTGTCCAGGCCCTCTTTGCCCATGTTCAATTGGCGTACAGATAAAAGGGGGAGTGGCCCCTACATTTTGGACTGATCCAAGTGCCAATGCAGTAGTTCTTCCCGGCACCCTGCCTGTTGTTGTGCCCTTAGCCACTTTAGATTTCGATGATATGTTCGACCTTCCCTGGACTGTAGGCGGCGAACTTACCTATAACCTAAATGATCATGTTCAGGTGTTTGGCGAAGTTGCCTACAGACAAGCAGATGGCAGATCACGCAGCAGAAATTTAGGTGCATTGACCCTGACTAATGATTGGAATGAGTTTAAAGCAATTGGCGGCTACTTAGGCGCCAGATACTTTCTCAATCGTTGGGAATGTTTGGGAATTGCCCCATTTGTGGGTGCAAAGATCGGTGCTGTATATCACTGGTCTGTGCAAAATAGACCCAATGTAGCCATTGACGGAGTGGTAATAGGCCTTGGCAATGTCGATTGGTACCGCAGCAATACTGCTTTATCGGCGGGAATTCAACTCGGGTTCGACTATGAAATTACAGAATGCCTGGGGCTAGTATTTCTAGTGGAGGGAGTATTTACAGATCAAATGAAACCTAATCACAATGCAGTCTTTTCTGAACTGTTAGGCATCACAAATGGAATAGTTGGAGAAACAGGAACAGACATTTCTGTGCCAATTACCCTAGGACTACGTTGGAACTTTTAATTAATTTTTTTCTAAATATGACTATTCAATGGAGGTAACATGAGTCTAGTCAATAAAATAAAAGCGATTGCAGTACTATCAATCGTTGCAATTTCCAGCTTAAATGCGCAAATTTTTGGTTTAGGCGATGATTGCTGCCCGGGCCCATTATGTCCATGTGCATTTGGTGTACAAGCTAAAGGAGGCATCGCTCCTACATTCTTTACAGATCCAGATACGACCTATTTAGTAATACCAGGGTTGTTTCCTGCAGCTAACCCTCTTGTAGCGGTTTCCAGCGGTGATGACTTTGATGACTTCTTCGATCTTCCTTGGATTGTTGGCGGCGAACTCAGCTATAACATGAGCGATCGCGTACAATTATTCTTAGAAGGTATGTATAGACAAGCTGATGCCAAGAGCAGAAGCTATACTTTCGATGGAGCTACACCAATTATTGTTTCTCTATCTCATGACGATTTCCGTACATGGGGACTCTATCTTGGCGGTAGATACTTCTTCAACAGATGGGATTGCCTCTGCATAGCTCCATTCGTTGGCGCTAAGATCGGTTTCCAACACCACAGACATATTGACGCTAGCACAGTTGTTAGCGCAGCTACAGCCGCTATCGACGGCGGTTCTGTTAGAGTGTTCGAGTCAAACTACGCACTGTCAGTAGGTATACAGGCTGGTTTTGACTACGCTATTACAGATTGCCTCTCTTTAGTGTTTACTGTTGAAGGTGTTTTCACATCTCCTCTAAGACCTAACCACAATGCTGTTCTGCCAGGAACTTTTGGAGTAACTAATATCGTGTTCGGCGATACAGGAACAGATATTTCTGTACCTATCACTCTCGGCCTGCGCTGGGACTTCTAAGAAGCCGCTTTGCTTCAAAATGATTAGTGTCAGCCTCTTTCCGGGGCTGACATTTTTTTTCTTCAATTCAATTTCTCAATTTCCGGCAGCTCGATCAGGGTATATGAATCTAACTATGCGCTTTCGGTTGGTATACAAGCGGGTTTTCACTATGCAATTACAGAATGTCTCTCACTAGCTTTACCGTTGAAGGTGTCTTTACATCTCCGTAAAGGCCTAATCACAATGTTCCATATGCAGGAACATTTGGCGTAATCAATATTGTGTTCTGCGATGCATGAACTGATATTTTTGTACCCATTATTCAAGGTTTGCGCTGGAATTTCTAATCTGCTTCAACATAATCAGTGTCAGCTAGTTTTGAGGCTGGCATTTCTTTTTTTTGAATTTTTCCATAAATATCCATTGACTTCTCTCGTAAAAAAATTTATGAACTATGGATATTTTATTTAATGGAGGCTTCATGAGTATTCTACACAAAGTTAAAAATGTAATCTGCTTATCAGTTTTTGCAGTGGGCAGCTTGCAAGCGCAATTATTTGATGGGTTGGGTTTTGGCGGCGGCGATTGCTGCCCAGGTCCTTTAAATCCCTGTGCCAATGGTTTTGTTGTCAAAGGCGGCGTTGCACCCACATGGTGGAGCGATAGAGGAGATTCCTATGTTGTTACCCCAGGGCTTATACCCACAACAGTAAACATAGGCGCAGAAAGCTTTAACAACCAATTTCATACCCCTTGGACAGTGGGTGGAGAGTTGACTTATAACTTCACCGATCACATGCAATTATTTGCAGAAGGCGTATATAGACAAGGCGATGGAAAGCACATCAATACACTATTTTCCGATGGAACCATCGCTGGCTCAGGCTTGGATAGTTTTAGGGCATGGGGTGTTTATGGCGGCGCCAGATACTATTTGAATCGCTGGGAGTGCATAGGCATTGCGCCATTTGTTGGAGCAAAGCTTGGTTTTGTACACCATCAAAGCGTTCGCTCAAATGTTGCTTTCACTATTGTCGGGGCAGCTCCAATTACAGTTAAGAACACAATTTACAAGTCAAATAACACATTTTCATTTGGCATCCAAGCTGGTTTCGACTATGAAATATGCCAATGCCTGTATTTAGTTTTTACTGCTGAGGGAGTGTTTACAGGCCCAATGCGTACAAGCCACAACAGTTCTATAGGAGCTGCTGGAATTTCTAACTTTATTTCAGGTGAAACAGGGGCTGAAATTTCTGTTCCGGTTACACTTGGCATCCGTTGGGAATTCTAAGGATAATCTACAAGCCCCTCATTTCCGAGGGGCTTTCATCTAAGTTTTTCAGGAATACAATATGAGAATCAGCCTAATCAAAACGCTCCTTTTTAGTTTGCTTGTTTGGTCAACTCAACTGCAAGCCCAGATGTTTGGATATGGCTGCGGTACCCAGAGCTTAATGGATCCAAATCCAATTGGGCCTATAAGACCCTGCCATTGGGGAGTTCAGGCCAAAGCAGGCTTGGTGCCTACATATTATGCAAAACCGCAAGAAAATGAACTTTTTGCAGTGCTGCCTCCTCCGCCGGGAATATTGGATTTTAATACGAAGCATCAATTTTCCGATTACTTTCACTTACCCTGGACAGCTGCTTTAGAAGGGTCATATAATCTTGACAATCACTGGCAGATATTTTTAGAAGGGATGTGGAAACAGGCAAGAGGAAAAACAGCAACCGATTTATCGCCGGGCTTTAACTTGAAATACGAGGTTGGCGATTATAGGGCCTGGGGCGTATATTTTGGCGGAAGATATTATTTTGACCGGTTCATAGCTTTTTGTTCAGGCATTTCTCCATTTATTGGAGCAAAAGTCGGCTTTATGCGGCGCGAAACAGTAACCACTTCTGTTTATGGAAGCTTAATTGGCACCATCTTTCCTTTTGGCTTAGGCAGGCATACCCTATATCGCGAAGTTAACAGCGCGTCAGGCGGTATTCAAGCTGGAATTGATTTTGCTTGCACGGATTGGTTTTCGGTAGTCCTGACAGCAGAAGCTTTGGTAGCTCGAGCTATTAAGCCGAACTCAAATGTATTATTGCCTTTTCCTGGAATCAATGTATTAAGCTTCGGCAAAACCGGCCTTGAAATTTCCGTACCCGTCACCTTAGGCTTGCGGCTGACTTTTTAAGGAAATTTCTAAAGTTTGAATTTGGCGTTTAAATAGACAATAGACCTTAAAGACACCATGGACTTTATGGACTAAGCGCCAGTTGTTTGTCGTTAATGTCCATTGCGTCGATAATGTCGATATTGTCGTTTATCCATATCAAAACCCTTTGTCTTTTTACTCTTCGAAGCTGGTCACTATACAGAACACTTGCACACCATCGCCGCAGCCGAAATCGGTAAGGCCTTCACCAGAAGTGGCTGTAATGCCGACTTGATTTATGTCTAGTTCCATGACACGTGCAATATTGGCACGCATTTCAGGTATCCTGGTTTTCATTTTCGGCTTTTTCGCTTCTATTGTTAGCGCCACATGAGAAATTTTTTGTGCGCCAAGCGTTTTCATGGCTTCGCGCAAGTAGACCTCACTATCTGTGATGCCGTCTTTTAAACAGAGGTCGTCCGCAATGGCTCCCAAGATAAGTACGCCAGTCAGGCTTGATATGGCATTGCAAATTGCATGGTAGGCAACATCACCATCGGAGTTAGCGTTAAAACCTGGGGCATCATCAAAGATTGCGCCGGCAATAATACAAAGTTTGGAAGAGTCGTTTGGAAGAAATCGATGGCTGTCTTGACCAATTCCTGTTCTCCATCGCATAAATATAGCTCCTTAAGGAATAATGCTACTTTTTTGAGTAGTCATTTTGACAGAAAGTTCGTTTCTAAAAAACAAAAAAACACTTTTATGATCTATCTTGCTAATACTTTTTTTGAACTGGAGCTGAGTCAAGGTTCTCTCATAGACTTAGAGGAAGGGTTTGCCCTTCATCCTACTTTTTTGCAGCTGCAATACATGCCCTTATGCTTTGCTGATGAAAGAGATATTATTGTTGTCACGCAAATTAATCCCGGCTTGCAAATTGAATCAATGCCTAAAATGATTGAATTACAAGCCTTCTCTTTTCCAAAAGAATTGTTAGTGCCTTGGGGGGATTCTGAAAGTGCGGCTAAATGGGCTTTCTCAAAAGGAATTGCCTATGCCCCGCCATTGCCAGAAGCAGTGCGGATAGCAAACAGCAAAGAGACAACTGCTTTAGCCTTTCCAGCATTTACTACAACCAGCCTGATTGCAAATGAATCTCAACTGTTAGAGGCTATACATAATAAACCCCTCCCGCTAGTCATAAAAACATGCTATGGGTTTTCCGGCCGGGGCAATTTGGTGGTGGCAGAAAACTCGATGCGGCATACTATGCGCGCTTTGAGCTTCGCTGAACCTGAGTGGAAAAAAGGCCGTCCAGTAATTACAGAACCTTGGGTAGAGAGAGTGCAAGACTTCAGCAGCCAATGGGAAATTACTCCGCAAAAACACATCAACTACCTGGGGGCGGTATTATTTCATGCTAATCTGCAAGGGTCTTACACAAGCACTATAGCAGGTCCGGAAGACGTTTTGTTTGCTGATATCCGGCATTTTTTTAAGCAGCATATTGCCCAGGCCCAGCTGGCCGTCGAGTATATGGCTTCTCAAGGGTATTATGGATGTATAGGGGTGGATGCAATGCTTTATAAGTCAGCTAAAAGCGGTTCAATTCGATTGGTTCCTGTACTGGAGGTCAATGCCCGGAAAACAATGTCTCAAGCGGCAATTGCCATGCAGAAAAAGAAGTTTGCAGGCAAAACCATTAAAATGTCCTATACGCGGCCGCAGCAAAGACATGACGGGCTTCTGCCTAAAAGCCTGATTCATCGAGGTGAACACGTCATTTTCCAAAAACAGCTCTACATCGATCCTGTGAGTTAAAACCCGGCTTGCTACCTTATAATAAGTCATATTCGAAATAATAAGTCATATTCGAAATTATTCTCTCTCTTAGAGGAAAAGAACTCGAATCAGACTCTTAGAAGGCAGCAAGTCGGGTTTAAATTAACCTAATAACTGAATCTTTAAACACTATTTTTTAATTTTATTGACATGACCTTATGGTAAATTGATATTTTAATTGCATATATTTTTAGCATCACCTGCTTTTGATATAATCTTTAATTTCCTTCAATTTTTATGTTTATCTCAAAAATGGCTTTGGAAAGGAAGAGAGGGAAATTCACAATCAAAAGAAAAAAATAACTATTTACTATTTATTACTTGCATATTTTTTCAAAAAGAGTTATGAATCAGCTTTTAATTACATAACCAAAGTAACAAGTCAATGGAAGTACTCAAGATCAAAGGGGGCGCTCCCTTAAAGGGCGCTGTTAAAGCCGCGGGCGCAAAAAATGCTATAACTAAGCTTTTAGTCGCTTCACTTTTATCTGATAAAAAATGTGTCTTTTACAATGTCCCGGATATTGGAGAAGTGGACATAACTGTTGCCTTATGCAAAGAAATTGGCATGTCAATCCAGTGGGATCGGGCTGCCGGGGTTATGGAAGTAATTACAAAAGAACTTAGAAGTTCTTATATTCCTCAAAGATTCTCAGGGTCCAACCGCATTCCTATTTTGATGATTGGCGCACTCCTTGGAAGAACCGATGAAGATATTATTGTGCCCACTGTTGGGGGGTGTCCCATAGGAAAAAGGCCTGTTGACTTTCACATCGATGCCCTGACTAAACTGGGGGCAGTGATCGAATACCGGGAAATGAAAAAAGAAGGCGCCTATTTTGCCCATGCTCACAATGGTTTGAAAGGCACCGTGATTACTTTGCCATACCCGTCTGTCATGGCTACAGAAAATACTATGCTAGCTGCTGTTACTGCTAGAGGAATAACGGTTATAAAAAATGCGGCTACTGAACCGGAAGTTATCGATCTGATTTTGTTTCTGCAAAAGCTTGGAGCAATCATTACCGTTGATGTTGACAGGACCATTACCATTCAGGGGACGCGCCGGTTTTATGAAGTGGAGCACACTGTCGTAACAGACAGAATAGAAGCGGCTTCTTTTGGCATGGCTGCAATCAGCACAAAGGGGCGTGTGTTTGTCGAAGGCGCCCAGCATTTGAACATGATCACTTTTTTAAATAAGCTCCGTGAAGTCGGCGGCGGCTTTGAAATTAGGCACAACGGCATTGAGTTTTACTACGATGGGCCTTTGCAAGGCGGCATTCATCTTGAAACAGATGTGCATCCTGGTTTTCTTACCGACTGGCAGCAGCCGTTTGTGACTTTACTGACCCAAGCTACCGGTTCTTCTGTTATTCATGAAACGGTTTATGAAAACAGGTTTGGCTATACCGAGACTTTGGCAGAAATGGGGGCTGATATTTCCTGTTTTAGACAGTGTTTAGGGGGTAAGCAGTGCCGCTTTGCTTCACAGGGTTATTATCACAGCGTGATAATAAAAGGGCCTACTCCATTAGTGGCAAAAGAAATTAACATTCCAGACTTGCGTGCTGGCTTTGCATACGTAATGGCGGCAATGCTAGCTTCCGGTACAAGCATCCTGCATGGATTGCCTTATTTAGATAGGGGATATGAAAACCTTGTCGGCAAACTAGGCGGGCTTGGAGCCGATATTTCCCGCTGTGATGATTCGGAAAAATGTATGCCGGAAACAGGGGAGCTTCTTCAAGAAATTACAGTTTGCGGGTAGTTTCGCCAGGCAATAGGTGTATAAAAGCCTCTTTTGCAACTTTTTTCTTCTTTATGGCTGAGTCTGGATCTAACTAAAGCTTATATGACAAGTTTGGGTAGCAATCAGGGTTCTCTGATGGCGCGTAAATAATCAACCAATATTTTCTTTGGCCTGCAAGTTTTGAGTCTTAGCTTTCTTTTTTTATCGTTCTCTCATCCAATCATGAGAACGATAAAAAAAG
>JAEYWL010000070.1 GCA_023428915.1 Verrucomicrobiota bacterium | reverse complement strand
GTTATTCTTCTCCATGCCATAGATAACCTCCTAAATCGATTATCTTAGGCTTATTTATTCTATTTTTTTGGAAAAGTGTTACCTATGTTAGTGAACTAAAATGTTACCTATGTTGGTGAGTCGTACCCAAATAAACAAAATTTATTCTTTGCGTCTTTGTGTTTAATTTAAAACTACACTGTTAGGCTTTGATTAATCATCGAAGATGCCAATGTCGCAGTTGTCGCAACCGCAACTATCACAGCCGCAACTATCGCAACCACGGTCGCATTTATCGCAATCACGGTCGCAACTATCGCAGCCGCAGCTGTCGCAACCGCGGTCGCAGCAACTGGCTGCAAGGGACTGGGCGCCAAATAAGGTGAAACAACTAATCGTTAGAAATGCAGCCGTTTTTAAGAAGCCCATGAATAAACCTCATTAATTAGCAGGAAGCACAGCTCCCTGGTATTTCTTTTCGATAAACTCTTTAACTTTCTGGGACTGTAAAGCCGCTTTTAAGGCCTGAATTTTAGGGTTGTTTTCCTCGCCGCTGCGCACAACTAAAATATTGGCATAGGGGGAGTTGCTATCTTCGAGGAGCAAAGCATCCTTTTGCGGAGAAAGCTTTGCCTGCAAGGCAAAGTTGGTAGTAATGGCAGCTAACGCGACATCATCTAATGACCTCGCGAGAAGCGGGGAATCGATTTCGGTAAAGCTTAACTGCAGGGGGTTCTCAATGATGTCCACTACAGAGGCATTGCTATCGTGCCGGCTCAACTTGATCAAACCTTGTTTTTCTAAAAGCAATAAAGCCCGTGCTTCATTAGTGGGGTCATTGGGCACTGCTACTAAAGAGCCTTTTTTTAACTCTTTCAAAGATTGGATTTTCTTAGAATAAAGGCCCATTGGTTCGATATGTATGGGGCCCATGCTGATCAGTTCATAGCCAAAATCTTTTTTCTGCTTATCCAAAAAAGGCTGGTGCTGGAAGTAGTTGGCGTCAATTTCTTTGTCAGCCAGGGCGCGGTTGGGCGTATTGAAATCATCCACCACGATAACATTTAAATCGATATTTTGCGCTGCAAGATCGGGTTTTATGAATTCCAAAATTTCAGCATGCGGCACTGGTGTTGCAGCCACTTTAAGTGTATTTTCAGACTTGGAACCGCAACTACATAGGCAGAAAAGGCTGAAAAAGAGTAATAAGGATCTCATTTTGAATACACTCTCCCGCGCTGGCGATTAATATGATGGACCAATTTCATCCCGACCCATTGTACGATTTGCACAATAATAATCAAGATGACCACAGTAACTACGATTAAAAAAACATTAAAACGCTGGTATCCGTATTGAATGGCGACTTTGCCTAAGCCTCCGCCGCCCATAGTGCCTGCCATGGCGCTATAGCCGATAAGATGGATGACCATGGTAGTCATGCCCAATAAAATAGTGGGTAAAGCTTCAGGGAAAAGTACCTTATAAATAATTTGCCAGGTGCTGGAACCCATGACCAAGGCAGCTTCAATGATCAGCTTATCGACTTCCCTTAAAGCAGCTTCAATTACCCGCGCAAAAAAAGGGATGGCAGCTATGGTCAGAGGAACGATTGAAGCGGTTGTTCCCAGGCTAGTGCCGGCAATTAAGCGCGTAAAAGGAATGATGGCAATCATGAGGATGGCAAAGGGAAAAGAGCGTCCAATATTGACAATCGTGCCTAGAATAGAATGCAGCGGTAAATTTTCTTTTAGATGGCCGCGCGAAGTGACAGCTAAAATTATGCCCAAGGGCGTTCCCAGTAAAGTGGCAAACAGGGCAGATGCGAATACCATGTATAAGGTATTCCATAACTCCGGAGGCACTATCGTCAGGGCTAATTGCAGATTTTCAGGATTCAAGGAATGACCTCGCAGTTTACTTTGTGGCAGTTCAAAAAAAGCAATGCTTGCTGCCTTTCCTGTGCCGTGCCTGCTAACTCCACGATGAGATTGCCGATCACCTTGTCGTGGATGCAGTCGAGATTGCCCAAAAGGATATTGGTTTCTACATTGTAGAGTTTGGACATCTTGGCAATCAGCGGCTCCTGGGCACTGCCGCTTTCGAAGCAGAGGCGGACCAGAAGTTTAGCGGGATCCCTGTTCTTTAAAATTTGTTCCGGAATATGTCCGATTTCTCCATGCAGCAAGCTGCTAGTGGTTTGATGCCGGGGATGTATGAATAATTCAGTGATTTCCCCTTGCTCCACAATTTGTCCATGGGACAAAACGGCTAATTTGGTGCAGATCTGCTTAACAGCTTCAATCTGATGCGTAATTATAATAATGGTAAGTCCCAGTTCCTGATTAAGCTTTTGCAGCAATTGCAAAATCGAACGGCTGGTTTTAGGATCAAGCGCAGAAGTGGGTTCATCGCATAGCAATAAATGCGGGTTGATAGCTAAAGCCCTTGCAATGCCGATGCGCTGTTTTTCGCCGCCGCTCAGTCTTGCAGGGTAGACATCCCTCTTATGGGATAAGCCGACTAGTTCCAGCAATTCGACAAGGCGCTTTTCCTGCTCTTCTTTAGGAATGCCATGGATTTCCATTGGGTAAGCGATATTTTCAGCTGCAGTGCGCGAAGAGAATAAATTGAAATGCTGAAACACCATGCCGATTTTGCTGCGGTATTTAGACAATTCCCGCGATGACATGCGCGTGATATCTTGCCCCTCAATCAGAATGGCGCCCGAGGTAGGGGCTTCAAGCCCTGTCAGACACCTTAAGAGAGTCGATTTGCCGGCGCCGCTCATGCCGATAATCCCGCAAATATCCCCTGGATTAACCGTGAGATTGACATCCTTTAAGGCAAAGTGCTTAGATCCTGAAAATGTTTTGGACAGGAGTTTAATTGCGACGATCGGTTGATCCATTTCTTCTTTCGGTCTTTATAAAGTTAAACAAGATACGTTTTTACGCTGCAGGATGAGCTAAAGCCTGCAGGATTGCAAGATAACCATCCGTTTTAATATTACTATCCGTTAAAACCCGACTTGCTACCTTATAATAAGTCATATTCGAAATTATTTTCTCTCTAAGAGTTCGCAAAAATCAGTGGACCATATTATTAATATGACCCACTGATTTTCAAGGTTTCATGCGAACTCTTAGAGGAAAAGAACTCGAATCTGACTCTTAGAAGGTAGCAAGTCGGGTTTAAATTATAAAAACAATCAGTTTACAAGAATACAAAAAAATAACTCTAGATTAAATGTTATTCATCTAAGACCCTGATTGCTACCTTCTAAGGGTAGATTCGAGTTCTTTTCCTCTAGGAGCTCGCAAAAATCAGTAGGTCATATTAATAATATGGCCTACTGATTTTCAAAGCTTCGTGCGAGCTCCTAGAGAGAAAATAATTTCGAATATGACCTATTATAGGGTAGCAATCAGGGTCTAAGGAGTAGGAGGAAGAAGAATTTTTTCAACAAATAACAATTTACCTCACAAGGCATAGTTTTTTGGTTCAGTAAGCCATTCAGAATCAGGACTAAGATCATCTGGCTTAAGTCCCGTATGATCGCTGAGAATAGAAGAAATCTCTTGCCACTCAGAAGAACCTTTGGCTTGGTTTAGTCTTGCTGCAGGTGTTGCAGGCGTATTGATATTCCTTTCGGAGTAAACGACAATATATTTGCCTTCTGGAGAGCTTTGTAGCCAGGTGGACAAATGAGAAACACCAAATGCTCTCATGCTGGCTTCATGTCTTTTTTTCTTTTCCCCCATAGACTCTTTTCTAAACAAGCGATGCTCTTCTTCTTTACCTGGAAGCAGGGGAAAAAAGAAACATTTTTTGATTACTTTTTCAGAAACGGGTAAAACTATGTCTAGCATACTTTCAATATGTGGCTCTGATTCTGGCAATTCGTAATCTTTACCTAAAACGTTACGATAAAAGTTCTGCAATTTGACAGCGAACGGGTTGCCTTTAGCAATAAGTTCTCTTAAGTCTTTAAAAATCTTGTTTAGGGATTCACCCTCTAAACAGTGAACCATGTAATCGCCCTGTAGGGTTTGCTGTAACCAGCTATCAAAGCCTGTCATGCCAAGATAATTCCAAAACTCTGCACGGATAGCCGGTTCTTCATTTGGTGGCCGATTTTTCCACATTTCTTGGACTAGCTTAGATTTGCCTGGCAAAATTTTACTGATATAGCAAAAACGACCCATCTTTATTCCTCAACGATACAAGATACATAATACCTAGTTGTATACTCTTGTTTTTTATAAGTACAAATAAAAAAGTTCCATGAACTTGATAGAATTGTACCCTATATCCTGCAATGTAAGATATGCTATCGCTCATTGCGACAAATGAATTCCAAGACTGGATACGACACGAAACACCTCGTTCTCGATATCAGATTGATGGAAGGCTTGCAAAGATTCGTTTAGATGATTGCTTCGGAAACCACAAATCTCTATTGCACGAAGAAAAAAGGAGTCTTATATTGATTATTCTTCCTTCAAGCGACAAGATCTATTCAAGCTCTTGTCAATATCTACAAACGGCTTACCCTAAATGGCATATAAGCTGCATAGAAAACATTGCAGATGGCCTAGCAATGCTATTTCATAACGAAGAGACCTCTCGAGAACATTTAAGAGAAGGAATTATACAGTTCGAAGCTACTATTGAAGGGCCGCGCGATGATTTACCTGATTTAGTTAAAATGCTTGAGAAAGCGGTGTTATCTTCTACTAACCAAGGGATATACGCTAGAATAACATCTTGCGTGATCCTTTAAATCAAATCTATCTATTCCAAATTATTTTTTAAGTCGATGATACATTGGAGAATGGAAATCATCGATTCAGTGCAACTGAATACGGTTTTTGCACTATATCCTACAGAAGGTTAAATGAAAAAGCCGAAGACATTGTCATTTCTGAAACGTCTTCGGCAAAGTGGCCAGAACTGGAATCGAACCAGCGACACAAGGATTTTCAGTCCTCTGCTCTACCGACTGAGCTATCTGGCCAAACAATACAAGAAGATTAGGCGAAAATGATATTTTCGGCAACTTCTTTTCAGCAGAAGCTCAAACCTTATTTGGGGGCGCCCAAGGAATGCCCTTCCAGATTGCCCTGAAGTATAATCATGTCTTTAACCACATTTACAGCTTCGGAAAGCTGCAGGTCATCTTCACCATAATCCTTTTCTTTTTTATGGGGGGTGAGTTCATCATCTTCACCGGTATCTTCTTCAGGCTCTTCTTGTTTATTTTCGGCAGTCTGAATGCCTATTGTTTTGAAAAATAGCTGGTAGTTTTTATTATGGGCAATGCGGTATTCGCTATTTTTCTTTAACGTTGGCAGCATGCGGGTCCACTCATCGGTTTTTTGCTGCAAATGCGGCAGATAGTACTTCAGATACCAAGACTTGGCTGCAGGCTGAATGTCATCCAGTTTATCATTAAAAGCCGGTTCGATTTTGTCGCCAGGCAGAGAGAGGTCGAGATATTCTTCCCCAATCTCTTCGTTAGTAAAGCGGCTTGGCACGACTACGTCGGCAATGACGCCCCGTTTTTGCGGGGATTTGCCCGACACCGTATAATATTGCCCGACAGTGACTTTAAAATAGGAACTGCTATGGCCATCTGTTACAGTTTGAGTCTGAATAGAGCCTTTGCCGTAAGTGTGGTTATCGCCGACTACCAATGCCACTCCATAGTCTTGCAGGGCCTGCGATACGATTTCCGCAGCAGAGGCTGTCAGTTTGGAGGTAAGCACTACTAAAGGCCCAGTATAAGCGGCTTTGGCATCTACGTCGCGGTAAACGGCTTTTTCACCATCCGAATATTTCGACATGACAATCACACCGTCGGTAATGAACAAGCCCGCTACTTTTACTGCTTGCGAGAGGTAGCCGCCGCCATTTTCGCGAAGATCTAAAATCAGGCCAAGCAGACTTCCTTCTTTCTGCAGCTTAAGAATGGCATCTTTGACATCTTTTTCGCTGCTTATGCCATCATCGTTTTGATAGAAGGCGTCGAGGCGGATTACACCTATAATCCCATTGGCGAATGGAATAAAGCTGGTTTTTACGCGCTCATCATTCACTTCCAGCTTTTCCCGCTTCAGCTTGACTGTAACTGTTTGATTAGGCTGGCTGGTTCCTTGTTCAGGTGCGCGCTGGATGACTAAGGTGACCAAAGAGCCTTCATCGCCGCGTGCAAGCGCCCCTATGTCGCTTAATCCAAGATTAGCCACTTGCTGTCCATCGATAGAGATGATTTTATCGCCGATCTTTAAAAGATTGGATTTGGCTGCGGGGCTGTCTGGAACAATACTGGCAATAGTAAAGCCGTCAATACTTTCTTTAAAGCCGACCCCAATGCCCACATAATCTTTTTCTAAGCGCACGCGCATGTCATAAGCTTCTGAGTCGTCAAAAAATGAACTATGGGCATCTAAACTGCGAGCTAAAGCCTTCAAGATATTCAGATAAAATTTATGCTCCCTGTGTTCTTTATCTAAAGGCTGTTCTGCGCTATCGTCAAACATGAAGCGGTCTTCCATGCCTTGTGTTTGCCTTTCATACATGCCTATGATTTGCGTCTTTTTTTCTTGCACAGCCGAGCTGCCATAGCGTTGCGACTGGGCTAGAATAAACTCCAGCATGTCTTTTTTTTGCCGCTCTTGAAGATCGGAAATGTTTTTGGCGTAATCATTGATATTTTCGCTTTCGCTATATTTTTGTGCGGGCAAATGAAAATTCTTTGCTTCGGCAAATAGTTCATCTGGAGCGGCTTCCAATGTTTTGCGATAGTTGCGAGCGCGTAAAATGGCTTGATCGAAGAGCGTGTTCATATTTTCAAACACGGAATAATCATTATTCTTGTACTGCTCCATGTACTTTTTGACTTGGGCATCTGACGGGTTGATCAGTGAGTTGACCTCGCTTTGCAGAAGGTAGACTTTCATGGGATCGAATTCCTCGACATACATCCGCAGGGAATTCTTAAGCATGTCTGCTGTCATGCTTTTCTTATCGAGATGCTCTTCAAACATCTCGTTCATAATCTTATGCACATCCGAGGCTTTAAGCAGTTCTTGAGCGGCGATAGGTTGAAATGCACAAGCAGCGATAAGAAACGGAGTAATGAGCCAGTTCTTCATGAAATCCCCTTTGCTAAATTGCTAATGAGATAACATAAATGACCCTTGCTGCCAATAATTTTTAAAGAGAGGATTATATAATAGCCAAGGTAAGGGATTTTAAAATCCCATATAGGGGGCTAGTCTTTGAAGTAGTTTTGGCGAAGGGTATAATTTACCTATTTCTCTTATTAAGTGGATGTCATTTGGGGCTATAAAGTTTGGGTGCTCTATTATGGCCAAAATAAAATTTTCAGCATCTATATCATCATTAATAATTGAGGTTAGCAGGAATCTATAATGTTCACTGGTCAAAGGCAGGTTGAGTACTACATCTAAAATCTCCTTTTCGATGGCGGGCTACGAAATCGAGTATTTTGCAGTCATCGACAATAAAACACCTTTCAGCTCAGTTGGCGAACTTATC
Organism: Verrucomicrobiota bacterium; assembly: GCA_023428915.1. Lineage (GTDB taxonomy): Bacteria > Chlamydiota > Chlamydiia > Chlamydiales > JAEYWL01 > JAEYWL01. The sequence goes on along the minus strand of JAEYWL010000070.1, from coordinate 250 downwards.
GATTGGTTCGAGGGAACTTTGTCAGCTAACTGGAATATAGCCAAAGAAGGGCGTCGTGAGTTTTTTACCGAATTAGCCGTCCGTTATCTGGCTAATTGCCTGCAAGACTGCGATGAAGACGGCTTTGTCTATTTCTTATGCCGCCGAGCTGAAATTCTAGCCAAAATAAAACAGTAAGATCAGTAAGCTTAAACGTTCTAAGTTAGAAGCGCGGGGTTAATGTGAATATACGATCGAGCTGCGGTAGCAC
>JAEYWL010000112.1 GCA_023428915.1 Verrucomicrobiota bacterium | reverse complement strand
TAGGTCATATTATTAATATGGCCTACTGATTTTCAGGGCTTCGTGCGAGCTCCTAGAGGAAAAGAACTCGAATCTGACCCTTAGAAGGTAGCAATCAGGGTCTAAGTCCTTCTTGTGCTGCGCTAGCTGCAACTTTTGCATAAAGTTCGGGAGACATGCGTAAATTAAATTTTCCGGAATAAGGTTTCTCTGGTTCTTTATTGCGCTTTGCACACCAAGCGATGTAGTCGTCGATAGAATCTCTAAAAGCTTGTTCAAGTTCATCGACAGTGGTGCCCTGAAATGTTATGACAGCCTTGATGGCTGTAACTTCTCCATGAAATATACGAGCTTCATCATCATAGACTACATATCCAGTATACCCTTTATATTTTAACATGGCTTTACTCCTGCATTTTCTAAAAACCTGCGCACAGATACAACTGCACCTTTATCAGTCTCTTTTTGCGGGTGAGGCCTATGAAATATAGCCTCTTCACCATTCAGTAATACTCTTACTTTGGAACCCCGCTCCTCTTCAATGTTTGCTCCTAGATGCACAAACAATGATTCGATAGCTTTCCAATTGATGCTGGCTTGAACTGGTATGGTAAATACAGCATTCAGAATGCACTGGTGTTTTTTATTCATAATTTATTGATATCAAATTTTGGGGCCAAAAATTCAACTGTAAATATTAATTATGATTTGGTTAAATTATTAAATTAATATATTGATTTTAATTGTGTTTTGTTATAAAATTATAAAAAATTATGGAGGATAATGGAATTAGTTAGTAATAATGATGTAAATAATGAATATTTAAAAGATCTTCAGGAATTTAAAGCCTTACTAAAAAAAGAGGGGGAGTGCCTTTCATTACTGCCTTTTACCGCACAACAGACTAAAGTCAATAATTATAAACGCCTATTTATTTCTTTTGCCTTGCTTTTTCTTTTTTTTGCAGGTTATATTGGCTGGCACATTATTATTAGCGGCAGTTTGCTGCCATTCGGCCATTACCCTGTTTCAATTCCGCTTTTCTTAATATTTTCTCTGGGGTGTTCTGCGGCCTCTTTAGTATGCGCATTTTCTCTTAAACCAGAATTTGAGGCTCTTCGTTTCTTGCTTCATGCGGGTAAAACAAAATTGCGTCGAGCCTACGCCCATCGTAAAATGGAATTTGCCCATATCCATTTAGAGACTTTTGAAAAAGAATGCAGCGCTATGAAAGTAAAGCATGCTTATCAAGATTCTCAAGAACGTTTGGATCACTTGCAAGAAGAAGCTTCTTTCCTGCTGAAAAAAATCAACTCGATGCCCTTTATTCATGCGCAAATGAGAGAAAGACTATTAAATCAAACTCTGCTTGAACTAAAGCTTCGCGTTGAGCGCTGTGTAAACAGCTTCGAGGCCGCTTAGACCTTGAATTGCACAAAATGATCTTACGCAAGCTGCTAGCAAGTCTTGATCTCAATCTTGATCTTGATCTTGATCTTTCTTCTCACACATTTCGATCAAAGTTGACACGCATCAATCCGATCAACATCTAAACAATCTTGGTATACGTTAAGTATTTCAGACCGAACTGAGACATACAAGCTCGAGAAAAGTTGAAGAAAAGCAAGATTAAGATCATGATCAAGATCAAGATCAAGATTTGCCGCTAGTTTTACGTAAAGTGAGTGAAGGATTTTAACGAAAGCAGGCTAGCTTATTTCTTGAGAGGGCTTTGCTTTCCAGCTGTCGCTGGCATGGAGGATTGCTTTAGTAAGGAGGGGAACTCCGATCAGCAAGGCCGCGTAATGATAAGGGGTCAGTCCTATAGGCTCTGAAATTTTATAATAGTCGCCTTCAGGACGGTCTACACACGCCAAAGCATACTTGCAGCAAGAATATATTGAAGTCAGGGCATAGGTGTTCAGCAGGTTAAAGACCCCTGATTTTTTTTCTGCATAATGTCCTCCAATTGTTGCAGCAACATTAAGAAGCATATCCATGCTAAACCCGCCGGCAGCTAAAATAAAGTCGGCGCCATTCTCTCCGACTAATTTGCCGATTGCACTTAAGCCTTCGAAATCCAGCAAACAAGCGCCTTTGCCTATATCATACATTTCGATAGTTGTTTGCGGATTGCTAAAGAGCATGTTGGCTGCCAGATAATGGCCCAGTTCGTGGAGAAAGGTTCCCGTGCTTCTTCTGATAGCAGTGGTAAACTGAAAGTTATGCAGCAGGCAAGTGATTTTTCCTGTCATTCTATGAAGAGTGCTTCCTGATTGTAAAACACGGCCGTCTAAAATGTGAAAAACCGTGTTTACGGCCCAAGTATATGCCAAATGGGCGCTTGAGGCATTAGCTATATCTGGATTTTTAATAAATGTTTTTAAAATAGTAGAGCTGGTAACCGTAGCTGCTAAAGTAGTTAAGGAGTACTTTATTCCACTAAATATGGAGCTTTTTGCAGCTTCTGGTTTGCAGGGTATAACTCCGGGAAGTAGCAAACCGGAATCTAAATTATAATTTTGCATAATACAACTAATTAACATGATTTTATTATGTTAATTAGTATATTATGTTTTTTTAAGGGCTTGATTAAGTTTGCATGTTGTTACTGTTAATTTACTACTGAAGACACAGGTTTAGCTGCCTCAGCAAAGGTTTGTAGCTGCTCTAAAGTGTAGCGTGCCTGCAGGTCGTTAATAATAGTTCCTAGAAGGGCATCCCTTTCAGTGCTAACAGATGTATTTTTGCTTTCGGTGAGGTTTTTATGGTTTACGATAGCCTGAAGTTGTTTAAGCCAGAGGGTAAAAAGCTCTTGTAAATTTTCAGTTTTAGCAAAGATAAAGCCGGCCATGGCTTTTTTGGCTGCTTGAACGGCATCTAAGTGAGCCGTAAAGAATACATCAAGCTTAGGAATAAGCACTTGCTTCACTCCTTTATGTCCCACACGAAGACCTCTAGCAAGGGCTTGAGCAATTTTTTGCGGATTAAAGGAAAAGAAGAGCGGAATCATAATATCGGCATTGCCTAAATTCAAGCCGACACCAGCTGCATCTACTTGCAAGCCAAACAACTTAGGCTCAATTTTTTTGTCCTTAAACCAACTGACCATTTCATCCCGCTGCGGCTGTTTTGTGGAACCCTGATAAAAATAGGCCTTGGGGTTGCTATCTGAAAAATTAACTTTAAAAAACTCTAAAACAATTTTTGCCTTGGCAAGGTGTTGAAAAAACAACAAGGCTTTTTTGTTTTGCGTAAAAATTTCATGCACTTTATCGGCGCTAAGCAAGGCTTGCAGTAAGGGCATTTTCTGGATTAAGGCTTCCCTTTCTGATGATGTGCCCGTAGTGAGTATTTCTCTGATTTTTTGTACATCCGGGTGCATTTCATTAAATGCAGCCTCTGATGATATATCAGAGTTTAGCAAGATTTTAACCATTTTGGCCTGGAAAGTGAACTGCCTGCTCTTTCCCGGCTGTTTTTTTGCACCGGTTCGTTTACACATAGAGTATTCCTCAAAGGCCTCATCAATTTTTTGCTTGGCTTCAGGAGCGAGCGGAATTGGCAAGGGAATGTCTTGCCTTTCCGGAAATCCGTTCCAGTCCCTGATCACTGCAGGGTCGGAGGTGGTAATATTTGTAACGAGTTGGGCTGTGATATTTCGAAAAAAACAAAACTGTGCAAAAGCCTTAAGCACAACTGCTTCGTTTAACTTTGTAGTCCTTCCGCAGGAAAGGTCCTGAAAATATTCTACAGATTTATTTAACAGTTTTGTCAGGCTTGCGTGGGTGCTGCTTTCAAAGCGATTGCCTGAATTGCCAACCACCAGTAATGACCACAATTCGAGCAGATCATTTTCAATAGGAGTGCCGGTAGCCGGCATAAATGGTGGAAGAGTTTTTTCGTTTTGTGCAAGGCCTGCAAACCACTCTCTTATGGTTTGGTTAAATTTAAGTTTAGTTTTATTGAGCTTCTGGGCTTCATCTGCAACAACTGCGCCGAATGAGATTTGGTTAAAGAATGTTTTTTCACGAGTGTAAGCTATTTTAAAGGCATCATATGTAGTGAGAAGCAAGCTATTTGCCCCCAGCTGAGTTTTTGTCGTGCTTGTAAATTCATCTGCAGTGCGGCATATCGCTATTTTCTCTAAAGAATAGCGGGCTAAACGCTTTACACTTTCTAAGTCATAAATCGATTTGTCATTCAGTGGTTTTCGACTCAAATTGAGGGCGAGCAGATGGCTAGCCAGTACTAATTTGCCGTAATATAGCGAGTTCTCTTGTGTCTGGCTTGGGTGTATAGAAGTAATTTCGCTTAAATCCGCCAATTTTTCTAAACGGGTTTTATCAAATCTGCCATTTGCCAATTCAGCTTTAATGGAGAGAAATTCTTTTTTCCAGGCTTCCACTTTGGGGCCATTGGTGCGCTTAAAGAGCATCATCATATTGCAGATGCTTTCAAACACCTCTAAAATTTTTTGGGCGGCTTGGGCTTGATCGCTTTCTTCAGCTAAATTATTGAGCTTGGCAGAAAGCAATTGATTGCCGGCTGGATATATATATGAAAGGTGATTATACAATTTTCCAGGATTAAAACTTTTTCCAATATCTCCCGAACCAAGAAGGCTGAATAAAGCGAGTTGCAAATGCACTTTGGAAGGATCTAGCGAAGATTTTTCCAGCTTCTTGCCATCTTTAACAGATGATTCCAGAGGCATATCTTGAATTTTTTTGATCAGCTCTTGCTTAGCAGCTTCCGGCTCAAGCTGCAAATAGATTTTCCATGCAGCAAAAATGCCTTCGCTAAATATTTGACGCATTTCATTGAAAGCATTTGTCAATATGCAAGCAGGGCATATTTCCAATAGCGGCTGGCTTGCTCCCCGATATACCTTATGGACAAGCCAAGCGCCAAACATCCAGGTTTTTCCGGTGCCCATCTCTGCAGCCAAGAGCTTCATGGCCCCGGCTTCTTCTACAGCGCAAATATCTGCCAGCTCTTCGAGTTGATAGTTTTTAAGGGTGGAGACCAGTACAGGGAATTGATTTAGGGGAGCTTTTACAACGCGCTTTAAGTTATCCAGTATAGGGTAGTTTAAAGGGATGATTTCTTTTAATACCGCCTCGACAGCTTTTTCATTTAGCACTTTTAATTTTAAATTCTGCACTGAGGCGTTAGAAATGGCGCTCCAATAAGATTGGAGAGTCATTGTAATTGGCGCTGCCGGCTCCTTATAGGATTCAAAGCCGCTTAAAGGCTTTATCATTTCTGTTTGCGCTGCAACTGTGTTCAAGCTTAAGTTTGCACTTGTAAGCTCGTGGTAGCTGTGTTGCGAAAGCGCCCGACGCTTAGAAGAGCCTTGGCTCTTGCCGCTGCTTTTAGCCTGCCGTTTTTTGGAAGCGCGATTTTGCCAATCTAGCACCATCCCTTCTGCAGCATTCTCTTCCGCTGAAATACTCTCATCTTCTGAATCTGAGTCCGAGTCTGCCTCTTTGCCTTTGCTAGCAGTAGAAACCTGTTGAGGTGAACTTTTTTGAGCTGGAGGTAAGGGGCTGGCTTGCTGGGGCAGCGGGGCTTCGCGGTATTGGTGGCGCTCTAAAATGATATGGCTGGGAATTTCTTGCTTAAAGGTGATAGCATCCTTTAGCTCTTCGAGTTGCTCGTAAGAAATGGTTAGGGTAATTCTTGGGTTAGGGCGATCATTTGAGTATTGAAAGATCGGCTGCCATTTCAGGTCTGTTAAAATCTTTTGCGTTTTACCGTCTGCATCAGCAATTGCAGCTAAGCGTGTCTGAGCAGTATTTATGCCTAATTGCAAAATTTCCAAATGGATCTTGCTTCCATCTGGAGTGGCAAGAAACGTGGGAATGGTGCTGGTTTCCTCGTTTTTTTGCAGCATGGCATCAAAACAGTTGCCAAACAACTCCAGGCGTGTTCTACGCACATCTAAAAGAGTTTGTGCAGCTTCCTTAAGCGTGGCAGCTGCTAGCTTGCTTTGCTCCGGAAGCGTAGAGGCTTGATTGGCAAATTCAGAGCCTATTTCGTGCGCAAACTCTTCTAAAGACTTTGCCTGGAAAGTGCACTCCTTATTGACCTGGTAAAGTTCAGCCACTAAATGGCTCACGAGGCAAAGCCTAAATTCATGAGCATTGCGATCATTGGTTTTGAGATAGGCATAAAGCGTTTTGGCTAGCCGCTCTTGTTCGGGAAATTCTGCCACTGTCAGCGAGCCTTGATGCTGCAAAAATTGGGTAACCAATTGAGCCTGGCGGCCGTCATGCTGAAACCAGTAGGTGCTGATGTTTTGGACTAGAGTTGTAAACCGTTCCGCCTCTTTTTGGAATTGACCGGTACTTAAAGTTGCTTTTAATTGCTGATAGCGCGCAGCCGCCGCCGGCTCATCAACTGCCGGTGCAGTTAGAGATAAAGCGGGCGCCGGTTTTTCAGAAATAACAGCCGGGGGTTCCGATGCAGGGGCTGCAGTTAAGCTAGAAGGAAATGTTTTTTTGATTTGCTGTATTTTATTAGCTTTAGCAGACACACAGCACAATGAAGCATAGGAAATAGTGGAGAAGAATACTGTGTCTGCAGGGGCGCCTGGGGCTTGAGTGTATTTTATGATGTTGAGAAGGCTTTTAAAATTTGTTGTGCGCCCATCTTCTAAAATCAGGTAATCAGTTTTTGTGATCTCTCCTATCGCTAAAGGCCGTTTGTATTCTGCTCCAACCATTTCGATCAAGCGTTCAAATTCACTAAACGAGAGATTGTAATAATGTTTAGAGGAATTTACTTTATGAAAATCCTTGTAGGGGAAAAGGTCTTTAAAAAGCGTGGGAATTTCTTTGAAATCGGGTTTTATTTCTACTGGGGTGCCTACCTGCTCTGGTACCTTTACAATGCATAATCGGATGTGATTTCCCATAAATTTTAACATAAAAATAGCCTGGGGAGTTGTTACAGGCTGTTGACTAGTACTGCCGCCCCTAATATACAAATCACATAGTTCTAAAAGCGCTAAGCGATAATTTAGAGCTGCTTCAGGAAATAAGCTATAGCTTATAGGCATGGATGGAGTAGCTCTTACTAGGAGCTGCATTTGTTTAGCTATCTCTGGAACGCTATGCTCAAAAAAGAGGGGACGTTGAGGAGTGGAATTAGGGTTGACAAGGGGGCCGACCAAGGCAGGTAAAAGATAGTTGAACGTGAATGTAATTCTTTGCCTTTTTTTGTCCTTATTTTGATCTTGTATTAGGTAAGCATGCAGCTTTTCCAATAAAGCAGCATGATTAAGGTAGTCATCTAAAGTTAAAACTGCTGCATCTTCTCGCAAGCCGAGGTTTTGAACCATTCGAGTGCGGGCTGGTTCATTCAAAAACCATTCTGAAATGATAATTTCAGTCAATTCTTTTATAAAAGGCAACTCCTTTTCTTTATATTGAGGGAAATAATTTCCTGACAGGTTTTTACTAGGGCTATTTTTAAAAAATGCATAAGTCGTTTTAATTTCAGAATTTGCCTGCACTTCATCTAAATTAAGTAAATCATAGGCGTTTAAATGGCGGGAGCCAATAGCTAAACAAACAGGAAAGAGAGCAATAAGATTCGCATAGGAGTGCGGTGATATACTAGACTGGGAAATTCCAAGATTGTGTGTTATTATTGCTGCTGCAGCTTTATCCTGGTAACGGTAAAAATAGTTTAAGATCTCGCTAAAAACAGGAGGAAGGCATTCAAAGCGATGGACTTGCAAAATCAAAAGAAAAATAATGTAATAGTTTCTATAGGCAGCAGAATCTATAGGCAGGTTGCAATTAAAGGCAAAATGAGTAGTTTCTCTGCCAGAAAAATTGAGCACAATGGAATCATTTTGGTAATGCAAATAGTAATTAAAAACAATGACTTGGTTATTTTTAAACTCCGTTTTAGTTAGGGCAAATAACGTGTCGATTAAACAAGCGATTTGTTTTTCTTTACCGCTTAGCCTGGCAATTTCGGTTGAAAAAGAAAAGTTAAGGTGGTTTACCAGGCCTTTTATTATATTTGCAGCAGCTCTATGATCTAATCGTAAGAAAATTACGTCTTTAAGGAATTGATTAAGTCTATCTTCAAGTTTCTGCAGATTCGGTAAGGCAGGACCAGCTAAGCGCGCGTTTTCTAATAACTTTAATTCGACAACAATTTTTCTTGTTATCAATTCCTCTTTTCTGCTAAGCGATTCCTCTGGCATTAAATAGGAAAATAAATCCAAACTATCTTTAGAAGTTTTTTTTCTTATTGCGTCAAAGAATTTTTTTAACTCTTGCTGGCTGTTCTCAGCAAAAGCATTAAGAAAATTTCCAGGATTTTCATCGGTTATGGCCAAAATTTCTGGCAAATTGATCGCTGTAGCTTCCATCAAAAAGTGTAAATGATTCTTCTGCAGCTCTTGGTCAGTATGCATTATTAAAAAGCAAAAATATAGAATAACGGCAGCGGTTCTTCCCTTTTTTGTGTGAGCTTCGTAAGGTATTTTTATAACTGTTTTAGAGTTATCGGTATATGAATTATCACCAAAAACAAAAACTGCATCACGAAGGCTAATATTACCTTTGCTCCTTGCTGAAGAGGGCTGCATGCTTATAAGAGCTATAAGCAAAGAATTTATTGCGTAATATTTTGAACAATAATCGTTTGCTATATTTGTCCTTATAGTTGCCAGAGGAATAAGCGCGCCTTGTCCGCTAAGAACACAATTGATGTTATTGATGAGCTGAGTTTCTAAGTATTGCAAGAGAAAACCACAATCGCGTTCGTTTTCCTTCATCGCGTTTTCTTGATGACATCTTTCATGCAAGGCCGTATTTGTGAAAAAATGGTGCAATGCATTTGTTATAATAGCACGGTATGACTTGGCTGCTTTTTCCGGTGTCTGCAATTCGGTACTGGAAGGGGTTGCAGGTAAAGTGCTTCTGGAAAGAGTTGATGAAGAACCAAGCGCGGGATGGGTAGATGCTGGTGTGTGGGGAAATAGACGTATTGGTTGGCCAACAAAGCCAACGACCTCTTTTTCTAAGGCATTTATTTTTTCCGGGGCGTCAAAAAGTTCTCCTAGAAACTCTTGAATGGTTGCATCGGGAAGCTTATTATTTGCCTCTTGAGAATCAAAAAGAAGTTCTTCATAAAGTGCTTCCTTTTCACGTACAGCTTGAATCCTTGGATCAAAACCCATTATTTACCTAATAATTGTATTTTTATTAAAATACATATTAATTGTAAATTTTTAATAAAGAATATTTAAAGAAGCGTGGTTATGCTTTTAATTATGGGTTTAAGGCGGAAATTCAAGCTGCCTTGCTAGAGCCACTCAAGGGTGCGGGGTTCGAAATTGAATTCCCGTTGCGCTTTGGCGTAGGATGCGCCGCGCAGTTTGGTAGCGTAATATACTTGATCTATGCCAAATCGTTGGATAGCGTCTTGTTCTGAGAGAATAGGAGGAAGCGGGGCCCCGAGATGCCTTGCCAGCGCAGAGAGCCATACTCGTTGCATAGAAGGCTGTCCGTCGACAATGTTATAGGCTCCAGGTGTGGCGTATATGGCACTTGCAGCAGCCTTTGCAGCATCTTCTATATGGACAAAGCTCCAAACCCCCTCTCCTTTTCCAATAATGGGTAATTGGCCTGCTTGTACTTGTTCAAAGACACTGCCTCCTGGGTAATACCAAGTGCCTGGCCCATAAAAGAAACCAAAACGAAGGGCAATACCTTCTAATCTAGATGAGGCAAACAGGCGCTCTTCAATTTCTGCATACACTTTTGCATTTTGTGAAACATATGGAGTGGCATGAAGCGCAAATGGAGTGCTTTCATCAGCTAATCCCTTACCTGTAGTATAAAAAAAACCAGCAGATTGGAGGATAAGGCGGCGCACGCCGGCCTCTTCTGCGGCTTCTTGTAGGTTTTTTCCGCCTTCCCAACGAAGCTTATAGTCTTCTGCGCTTGCTCGTTGCATTTCTTCTGCCGTGTAGTTCTTGGGCAAGGAAGTCAGCATGTTGATTACGATATCGGGTTTAATTTCATTTAGAAATTTTAATAATGCTGCTTTATCAAAAAAATCGAGTTGAACCGGTTTTGCTCCTTCTGATGAGAGCATTTGCCCTTTAGTTGCAGATCTGGTTGTGCCGTAAACTTCTTGCCCATCCATTCTAAGCTGCCGCACAAGCGGCTTGCCGATGGCTCCGGTGGCGCCTGCAATAAAAACTTTCATAGCGTTCTTCCTTTATTAATTTTTTATAATAAATTGCTATTATTGAAAAAGAACATAAAGTTTTTCTCATAAGATTGTATGAATGCATTAACACATATAACAAGACCTGTAACAAGGTGCTTAACTAGACTTGCAATCGGTTGCTCCTCGAGTAGATAAGATCGCTTATTTAAGCACTTAGTAAATTCATAAAACAGCGGCTATGCTAAGATCTAAGCTTACAACTTATCCGAGTTTGTAATAAGGTTCCAAAATACCCGGTTGCAAGCCTCTTCATCATTTTTAGTTGGAGGTTTTCTAGCACCTTCTTCGGCTAGTTGTTGAAGATGATGGCAAACTTCTTGGAAACTAATGTCAGATGATTGTTTGAGCCAGCTTCCCCAACGAGTACCAAACCCTGTTGCAAGTTCATGCGCTTCGCTTTCCAACTCACGATAAAACTCAGGGTCTTTCACCCAAGCGAGATCGATAGGTTGTAGATCTGGCAAGAAGCTAACTGAGCTTTCGTCAAGTTCATGAAGAGTAACTTTTACTTGCAATTGTAAACAGGGCGGCAAAGTAGTTAAGACACCATAAGCGAAAGCGGGATGGATATATAGTATCCGTGTTTCTCCCTCCTTCATTCCTTGAATGCCATGCGCAAAGCCTGATATGGTGTGTGAAGGCCGCAGCCAATATTTATGTTGGGCTGACAAAATATTTCCAAAACCATCTTCAATAACATAACTAACAAGTGCTTTGTCCTGCTGTTTAAGAATATCGCCTTTACCTACTCGAACTTGTTCATAATATAAATGGCCGGGAACAATTTCTTCATATTTATTTTCTCGTGGCACAGTAGCGAACCAGTTATCAGCAAACTCCAAGTTTGAGCGCGCCCGTTTTAAACCAGCTAAAGATTTTGGAATTGCTTGCACTTTTTTCTTTATTTCTGAATGGTCTCCACGACAAAATGCCTCAATAAAGTCAGGCACAGCTTCTTCATCAAAGTGAGAACTCATTTGCCACAGCACCTTAGCAATAGATTCCTCTGAATTCGGTTTAATATCTAGACGATAGGGCTTTTCATCTATTACAGCAGTGATAATTGGTGGTTCTCCGGTAATTTTTTCTAATACATATTCAAGAAAGTCTTTCCTGTCAGCAATTTGCGAAACTCTTTTTTGAGACTCCATCAATTTGGTAAACAACTGTTCATTACTAGGATGCTTATAGGCTCCAAATATAAACCGCGGCTTCTCTATCATGAGGCTCTTTGGAGTCTCTTCAAAGCATTGCACAATATCATCTAATTCCTCTTCAGAGTTGGCAAACCCTAGTTTTGGCCCTGGTATTGAAAAGTGTTTTTCATCTGTCACAAAAGCTGGATTATTAACATAAGATAAAAATAGCTTTTTTACTAATTGGGGATTGGTCTGGCCAATAGCTTTCTTACTCATCAAGTTACTGTTGGCTGTGAAGGGCAAAATATCGTTAGACATTTGGGAGTTTTGAATATTTTCAGCCCGGCTATGCATTATACTATTATGAGCACCAAATCCTAAAATAATTCCCTGCAAAGCTTTATCATTTTGAATAATCTCATTAGTAGATTCTTGGGAGTTGGCAAGAAACACAGTTAGTTTTTCAGGGGTAAGTGTAGGACCTAGAACATATTGAAATAGGTCTATATTGGCTTCAAGAATGTTTTTTAACTTTGCTATATTAATAAATGACAGTTGATAAGTTGTTAAAGAAAATTTCACATCTTTTTCTTCTTTAATTTTTAAAATATAGTTTTTTTCTTGCTGTGGATGCAATTGTTTCCATGTAATTATGGCTTGTTTTGCAAGTACTGATATTTTAAAGCTGTTTGTTTGTGGAACAATTAAATCTTCAAGTGGTGTTATATGCATTAAAGATACGGGTTTACTACCGTCTATAACATAGCCATATTCTGATTCAACAAACATTATCTTGAAAAACTGGTTGAGAATTTGGTAATCATCTGAATTATCAATCATTAATGGAACAGCAAACACCTTAACTGTTAAAAAAAGAAAAATGAAGCTAAGTAGAAATTGCATTATCTTTTGCTCTCAATTGAATTTAATGAGTAATCACTATACTCAACTTTATCTGAGTATAGTGATGGGTGCCTAATTATTATGTACAGGTGCTATCGCAATAGAATCGGCAGATTGGGTTCCCACATCCTCCACAATAAGGACATACACGCATATGGCCTTCTGGGTAGGAAAATAATCCTACACGAAATTGTACAGTCCATTGTTGCCCACTTTTAAAGAGAGCTTGTACAGGAAACTGTTGCCCTTGATATTCAACTGAAATTCCCTCAGGAGTTATTGTAATATCATCTGAAGGAACCGTTATAACGAATTCCTGAACTCCTGAATTATAAGATGGATTAAAAGCTTGTAGGGCTGGACTCAAAGCTATTGTGAGCATCAGCATTACTACGTAAAGTAATTTTTCATAAAAAAACACCATGTAATGTTTTGACTAATTTATAATGATGCAAGAATTGGCCGATTCTTATGGGCGCATTTCCATAGCAGAGACATTGAAAATAAGCAACAAATATCTATTGAGCCTGAGCTTTTTTAAACAAAAAGGAAAAGATGTGGCTAAAACTATGGAGCACTAGAGACTGAAATTCAAAAGAATTACACATTTTCGCTCTCTAAAATGTGTACAAATTCACAAGGCTTTACCTGCACCATCCTGCAGAAAGCACTTTTACTGAATCAAGAAAAGTATGGTTTTCTGGAAAAAGTCGTTTTGATGCATTGCCTTACATTCATTTAAAATCTATTGAAGTGCTGTTTAAACTTGCTCGGGAATATCGGGTTTAATTTCCTTAAGAAATTTTAAGAGGGCGTTTTTATCAAAAAAATCGAGTTGGACCGGTTTGGCCCCTTCGGCAGAGAGCATTTGCCCTTTGGCTGCAGATCTGGTAGTGCCGTAAACTTCTTGCCCATCAAACCTCAGCTGCCGCACAAGCGGCTTGCCGATGGCTCCGGTGGCGCCTGCAATAAAAATCTTCATAGTTTTTTCTTTTTAGCGATTTGATCTAATTTGGTGCGTTCTTTGGCAGAGAGTGACTGCTCTCCTGATTTTGAGATTTTGGCAAGCATCTCATCTACAAACTCTTCATCGGCATCACGTTCTTCGTCACGGCTTTGACCGGTATGGATGTCTATAATTTTGCCTTTATTATTGTTCGTTTTAGGTGTGTTCCAATTGGCAAAATAGTTTGCGAGCCCTGCAAGCCGATCATCTATAGGGTAGGTTAGAGGAAATGGTGTGCGTAATTGATGCTTTATAGTCGCAAAAAGATAGCTAACCAGGAAAGCGGTTAGCGTCATGCAAAGATTAAGAATATCGCCTTGAGAAATTGCGATAAGCAAAGCCCCGGCAAATACGATTAAAAGCAGCCAGCGTGTCTTTAGGGGAAATAGGAAAAACAGGAGGACTTCAGCGTCGGGATAGAGCATGGTCCATAATAGAAAAATACCGTATATAGCATAGAGGGGAGTGCCGATAGCGCCAGAGAAGCCTAGGCCGCTTAAATATAAAGCGCCGACAATTCCGGCACCAATGCCGGACGCGAAATAAGTGCGCAGGAAAGTGCGTTCTCCAAGGCTTTCAGCTAGGCTGCTGCCAAGCCACCAGATAATGTACGTTTCAAAAAGCAAATTGATAAGCAGGCCTAAATTTATGCCATAGCTGTTTTGCACAAATAAATAAGTGATCGGCTGCCATAGGAAAAAATTGTTGAGGCTTTCTTGATTTAAAGTCAAATAGTAGAGGATGCCTTTTCCGGCAAAATGGGAAAAAAGGGGATCGAGTAAGGCACCCGCCAAAGTGAGGATTACCGTAAGTATTAGAACCTTTTTGACAAAAGGCGGAGTCGGAGGCAGATTGCCAATTCCTGTATCAATTGTAGTACGCATGGTTTAGTTATAGCATACGAGAGATTTAATATCCCTATCGCCCATAATCTTTTTGCGTGTCCGGGCAGGGGTTTTCTAAAGAACTAGCTTGTTTTTAATGAACTAAATCTATAAACTTGGGAAAAATAATAGAATTTTACACCTTCGGGAGAGAAAATCAATGAAGAAAGATACCCATCCTAAATACCAAAAAGTGTTATTTGTCGACTCTTCTACAGGTCATCGTTTCGTTTGCGGTTCTAGCGTAAATCCGGAAGAAAGAGAAGTATTTGAAGGCGTTGAATATCCAGTATACCGCCTTTCTATTTCCTCTTATTCCCATCCGCTATTTACTGGTGGTAAGCAGCTCGTAGACGCTGAAGGCCGTGTAGATAAGTTCAATAAACGCTACAGTGCAGCTGCTGCAAAAAAGAAGCCGGAAGAAGCTAAAAAAGCGGCGCCTGCAGCAAAAGGCAAAAAAACTAGCCGCTAGTTTTTCCTCGAAATATATTGCAAACGCAAAGGTACTTCGCTTGCCTTTGCGTTTTTTCTTTATCCAAAAATATTGAGAATGGTTTATGGACAAAAAAGTTCAGCAGCTCTTGGCCCGCTTATCGGAAGTAGAAGAGAAGCTCGGCGATCCGGATATCCTCCAAGACAAAAAAGCTTATCGCGCCATTACTCAAGAACATTCTTATCTATCGGACGTACGAACGCAGTGGGAAGAACTGCAAAAGATCCTGAAGCAATTGCAGGATAACCGCGAGCTGTTAAAACAAGAAAAGGACCCTGAATTTGCAGAAATTCTCCACCAGGACATAGCCGAACTTGAAAAGCGTCTGCCCGATCAAGAAAAAAAATTAGAAAATCTCCTCGTGCCGCCGGATCCAAACGATCATCGCAACACCATTATCGAAATTCGCGCCGGTACAGGCGGCGAAGAAGCTGCTCTTTTTGTAGCTGACTGTGTCAGAATGTATAAGCTCTATGCCGATTCGAAAGGTTGGCGCTACGAGCTGCTTTCTTGCACCCCATCCGATATGGGCGGCTATAAAGAATATGTGATGGTATTGTCCGGAGAAAATGTCTATCGCTTGATGAAAAACGAAGCAGGCACCCATCGCGTGCAACGCGTGCCTGACACTGAAGCTCAGGGGCGTGTCCATACTTCTGCCGTAACAGTCGCCGCTTTGCTTGAGCCTGGTGAAGAAGAGGACATCCATATCGATGAAAAAGACTTGCGCGTCGACACCTACCGCTCTTCAGGTGCGGGCGGCCAGCACGTCAACACAACCGATAGTGCGGTGCGCTTGACCCACTTGCCTACCGGCGTTGTGGTGTATTGCCAGGAAGAGCGCAGCCAGCACAAAAATAAAGAAAAAGCGATGCGCTTGCTAAAAGCCAAGTTAGTTGAAATCGAAACACGCAAGCAGCAGGAAGAATTAGCCAGTACCCGGTCCTCTCAAATCGGATCAGGGGACCGCTCCGAAAGAATCCGCACCTACAATTTTCCGCAAAACCGCATAACTGACCACCGCATTAACTTAACCAAGCACAATTTAGATCAGGTGATGGAAGGTGATCTCGAAGAGATTACAACAGCTTTAGTGGCTCATTTCCATCGTCAACAACTAGTTGCCTAATGAAAACCATTCAAGAAGTGCTGCTGCTATCTGCTGAATATTTGGCAAAGCGGGGGCTTAAAAATGTGCGCAGGGAAGCCGAGGAGGCTTTAAGCTTAGGGCTTAAGCTGCCCAGAATTGACCTTTATATGCATTTTGATCGTCCTGTGACAGAGGTTGAACTAGAACAGTGCCGCAACTATTTAGTCAGGAGAGGCAAAGGGGAGCCATATGCCTACATTCAGGGAACAGCTGAATTTTATAGCTGCCAGTTTTCCCTTAATTCTGCAGTTTTGATTCCGCGTCAGGAAACTGAAATTCTGGTCGATAAAATTGCCAATACGCTGAAACAGGAAAATCGCCAGGGTAAAATTCTTTGGGATTTATGCTGCGGCTCGGGGTGCATTGGCATTTCGCTAAAAAAATGCCACCCCGAGTTAGAGTTAGTGATGAGTGATATATGCCCGGAAGCCTTGCTGGTTGCTAAAAAAAACATGGAGGCCAACGCGGTTGCAGGATCAGTACTGCAGGGTAATTTATTCGAGGCTTATGCCGGAAAATGCGACTATTTTGTATGCAATCCCCCTTATATTTCTGAAAAGGAGTATGAGTCTTTAGAGTTAGAGGTCAAGGGATATGAGCCAAAAAAAGCGCTAGTTGCAGAGCAAGATGGCTTGGCTTTTTACCACAAAATTGCAGTGGAGCTAAAGGCTCGCTTGACGCCAGGCGGCAAGGCCTGGATGGAAATCGGCTACCAACAAGGACGGCAAGTGCTGGAGATATTTAAAGAAGCAGGCTGGAGGCATTGCCGCCTTGAGAAAGATTGGGCGGGCCACGACCGATTCTTTTCCCTTGAAAATGAATGATTTTTTGAGTATCCTTACTTGCACATTTTAGTTTATTTAGGACAGACATGTTAGGAGCATTGACAGACAAGTTGCAAGGTGTTGTGACCAAGCTGCGCGGTTTGCATAAGTTATCAGAAGATAATATTGCCGAAGCGATCAGCGAGGTCCGCTTGGCTTTGCTAGAAGCCGATGTCAATTATAGCGTTACCAAAACGCTGGTGAAGCGCATTAAAGAAAAAGCGCTTGGCATGGAAGTGACTAAAAATGTTTCCCCCGGCCAGCAATTTATTAAAGTTGTTCACGATGAGCTCGTCGTTCTTATGGGCGGTGAAGAGGGGGTTTTAGACCTCTCGCAAAAACCGGCAGTCATTATGGTTTGCGGTTTGCAGGGTTCCGGTAAAACGACTTTTTGCGCTAAGTTGGCAAAATATCTTAAAAGCAAGGGCAAATGCAGCAAGCCCCTGATAGCTGCCTGCGATCTGCAACGACCCGCAGCTATTCAACAGCTGAAGACCTTGGCTGCACAAATTCAAGTTCCTGTATTTTCGCTGGATGGACAGCAAGACCCTGTAGCTACTGCCAAAGCCGCTGTAGAGCTGGCTAGAAAAGAACACGACCTATTAATTCTCGACACAGCAGGCCGGCTGCACATTGACGATGAGCTCATGCAGCAGCTTGAAAAAATCAAGCAAATCGCCAATCCTTCTGAAATCATCTTTGTTGCCAATGCCGCTACAGGTCAAGATGCGGTCAATACCGCTGCCGAGTTTAACAAGCGAATTGCCATTACCGGCTCCACCTTGACGATGCTCGATGGCAATACCAGAGGCGGCGCCGCCATTTCCATTCGCGAAGTGACGGGCAAGCCGCTGAAGTTTGAGGGCATTGGCGAAAAACTAGATGACTTGCAGCCTTTTAACCCCTCTTCTATGGCTGACCGTATCCTTGGTATGGGAGATACGATTAACCTGGTGCGCAAAGCGCAAGAGCACATAAGCGAAGATGAGGCCAAGCAATTAGAAAAAAAACTGCGCAGTGCAAGTTTCACTTATCTTGACTATTTGAACCAGATTCAAATGGTCAAAAAAATGGGATCGTTCAAAAGTCTGTTGGGCATGCTGCCGGGCATGTCAAAAATGGCGGACTTGAATATAGACGATCAGCAAATGTTCAAAGTCGAAGCCATCATCCTATCTATGACAGAAGAAGAGCGCTCCGAATTATGCGAACTTATACCTGGAAGGCGTCGAAGGATTGCCATGGGAAGCGGAACTTCCCTTGATGATGTCAACCGCCTAGTAAAATCTTTTAAACAAGCAAAACAATTTTTTAAAAATATGCCCAACATGAAACAAATGCAGAAAATGTTGGGAGGAGGAGCCTTATGGCATTAAAAATCAGATTGCGTCAGCAAGGACGTTCAAACCGCCCCTTCTACCGCTTAGTAGTAACTGATGTCCGTTCGCCAAGAGATGGCAAATACGTCGAAACAGTGGGCTGGTACAATCCATTTGAAACAGAATTGGAAAGAAATATCCAAGTAAATGCAGAGCGCATTAGCCACTGGCTGAATGTTGGTGCACAGCTAACTGACAAAGCAGAAGCTTTGGTGAGCAAAGTAGCCCCATCTATTGTCCGCCAATTTAATGAAAAAACGCTGGCGCACAAAGCAAAGATGACTGCTAAGAGAAAAGATCGCCGCAAAGCTGCAGCTAAAGCCTAAGCAAGGGTAGCATTACTTCTGCCATGCGCATCGACATCTTATCGCTCTTTCCGGAATACTTTTCAGGGCCGTTTGATCAGAGCATAATTAAGCGGGCGCAGGCAAAAGGGATCATCGATATTCGTTTAACGGATATCCGCACCTTCTCAGAAGGGCGGCACCAGCGAGTTGATGATCGCGCCTTTGGCGGCGGGCCTGGCATGGTTATGATGGCAGAACCTGTTGAAAAGGCTATCTGCAGTGTTGAGTCGCATGAGTCGCATGTTATCTATCTATCGCCAAAAGGAACGCCCCTTACGGCGGCCAAGTGCAGGGAGTTAGCTGATAAAAAACACCTAGTCCTGCTTTGCGGGCATTATGAAGGCATAGACCAGCGGGTTCTTGATCGGAAAGTAGATGAGGAGCTCAGCATTGGCGATTATGTGCTTACTAATGGGTGCTTGGCGGCAATTGTGCTGGTTGATGCGATGGCCCGCTTTATCCCCGGTGTAATAGGGCATGCAGAAGCTGCATTGCAGGATTCCTTCGAAAAGGGATTGCTGGATTGCCCGCATTATACAAGGCCTGAGCATTACAAAGGTGAAGCTGTCCCTGAAGTGCTTCTGGCAGGAGACCATCAAAAAGTTGCTGCCTGGAGATTAGAGCAGTCCCTTATAATTACGCAAAGGTTTCGGCCCGATTTATGGGTCCGCTACCTTGCCATGCAAGAATCCGCACCGCTTAATGAAGGGCAGCAGGAAAAAAAGCGAAAAGGGTGCTTGCGAGATGCCGGCAAATCAGGTAGAATTGTCAAGTTCAACTTGAAAGTGAAGGATCTCAAGAGAAGTAAAAAATTTTACCGCGATATTTTAGGCTTGGAGTGTCTCTCTACTGCCGAGGATCGCGTAGTATTGCAATTAGAGGATCAGCAGATTATATTGCTCCCTGGGGGCAATGGCAAAAGCAGGGGAGATAGTTTTGAAATTCAACTATCCAGCCAGCGAAGCTTGCAATCTGCGGCCCAATGGGTTAGCCGCACCGCTACTGGTGAAACTGTCTTGGATGAAAAGCAACAGCTTTTAGCCGTTACTGTTACTGACCCTGATGGCTACCTTTGGATAATGAGTGTTAACACAAGAAATTTAGGAGACAAATTATGAGCAGGACTCCTGTTATCGAAAAGCTGGAGAGCTCCCAAAAGAAGAATGATTTCCAATCATTCCGCGTTGGTGACACTGTTCGCGTGCATATCCGCATCGTTGAAGGTGAGAAAGAGCGTATTCAGATGTTTACCGGAACAGTAATCGCCCGCAAAGGCACTGGACTATCCGAGACGTTTTCCCTACACAGATATGCTTATGGCGAAGGTATGGAGCGCGTATTCCTTCTTCACAGCCCAAGAATCGCCAAGATTGAAGTGATGAAGAGAGGCCGTGTACGCCGCGGCAAGCTGTACTACCTGAGAGGTACTTCTGGCAAAGCTTCTAAAGTTAAAGGCCATATACACCAGGGCAGCAGAAAAGAACAAACTAATAACCAACAAGCCGCTGTTGATGCACAATCCTTTGAAGTAAATACATCTTCTCAGGAAGCCGTCAGTGAGCAAACATCCTCTACCTAACGAAGAGGAGCTGCGCCGCCTAAAAAATCTTATGACATATGAAAAAAAGGCGCGAAAGCAAGGGTTTAAAGTTATTGCAGGCATCGACGAAGCCGGACGCGGGCCATTGGCTGGTCCGGTTGTTGCCGCTGCCTGTATACTTCCTTACAATCTGCTGATACCGGGTGTTGACGATAGCAAGAAATTGACTCCCAAGCAGAGGCACGACTTATTCGAGCACATTACCACCCATAAAAAAATCCGTTTTGGCATTGGAATCATTGAAGCCGCAGTTATCGATACGGTGAATATTTTCCAAGCCACAATTCTTGCTATGCTGCAGGCCATAGAACAGCTGGTGCCGCAGCCAGATTTTTTGTTAGTTGACGGCTTGCAATTGAAACAATCCCCCATACCTGCTGAGAGGATAGTGCAAGGTGATGGACTTTCCCAGTCAATTGCTGCAGCTTCTATTATAGCCAAAGAAACACGAGACCGCATTATGCGCAAACACCATGAACAGTGGCCTGAATACGGTTTTGACCGCCATAAGGGATATGGCACGAAACTGCACCTTGAAGCAATTGAAAAATATGGCTGCTGTGAGTTGCATAGGAAATCCTTTGCGCCGATCAAGCAAGATGGCACTGCTATTATCGAGGAGTTGGCTTTATGTTAAGAAGCATGACAGCTTATGCCAAGTGTTCTGCTGAAAATGAGACCGTGCGGTTCACTGTTGAGATGCAATCGCTGAACCGCAAGTTTTTAGAGTGCAGCCTGAATATGCCTGGCGAGTTTAATCAATACGATTTAGAAATTCGCAAGCTTGTGGCCAAAGAAATCACACGCGGCCAGCTAAATATAAAAGTATTTGCCAGCTACCATCGCGATTCCCCCATAGCAGCTACCCCTAATCTGGCTCTAGCAAAAGAAATTAAGAAGGCATTAAGTGAAATTGCCAATGAGCTAGGGATCTCGGAACAGCCCTTTAAAATGGACTGGTTGTTGACGAACTCCTATTTGATAAGCTATCAAGAAAAGCAGGAAGATGCGGACGTATACAAACGCCCTTTATTTGAGGCTATCCAGGCGGCCCTTCAAAAATTATTGACTATGAAGGATGCAGAAGGAGCCCTCTTACAGCATGATATTGAACGTAGACTAGACCGATTAGGGGAATACATTCAAAAAATTGAAGAATTAGCTCCTGAAAGCAGCAAAAAATACCGTCAAAAATTATTTGAGAAACTTGAAGAGTTAAAGCCAGGGCTTCTGCAAGAGGATGAGCGGCTGTTAAAAGAAGTCAGCATTTTTGCCGAAAGGGTAGATATTACAGAAGAAATAACGCGGTTTAGGGCCCACCTAAAGCGAGTCAAGGAAATGGTGGCCTCTCCCAGTACTTCCGAGGGCAAGTCGATTGAATTTTTGCTGCAGGAGTTTGGCAGGGAAATCAATACCATCGGCTCAAAATGCCAGGATGCAGCTATTGCACACCTAGTCGTCAATGCCAAAAGCGAAATAGAAAAAATCCGCGAGCAAATTCAAAATGTCGAGTGAAGCTCTTTTAGGACTGCGCAAGCCTGGATTGCTTTTTATTTTAAGCGCTCCAGCCGGCACCGGAAAAACCACCCTTATCCACATGCTGCAGCGTGAATTTCCTCAAATCACTCCTAGTGTTTCCTTTACCTCCAGGGCGCCCCGTGCCAATGAGATACCGGGACAAAGCTACCATTTCATTTCTGCAGCGGAATTTGAAGCTAAAATTGCTGCAGAAGAGTTTTTAGAGTATGTGCAGTTGTACGGGGATTATTACGGCACCTCGCGGGATTGGGTGAATGAGATGCGCCATCAGGGCAAGCACATCTTTTTAGTCATAGACACGCAAGGGGCCCAATTGCTGCAAGGCAAGATTGATGCCATCTTTATTTTTATAAAGCCTCCGTCCTTGCAAGAACTCAGAACCCGCCTTGAAGCCAGAAAAACTGAGCCCCAAGCTAAAATTGAAGAGCGCCTTTCCTGGGCGGAAAAAGAACTGGAGGCCTCTTGCCTTTACGACTACATCGTTGTGAATGATAATTTGCTCATCGCTTACGAAATTCTGCGCAGCATCGTAATCGCCGAAAGCCACCGCCGCAAATAAATCCCTGAAACTTGGGTTTTAAACCCAAGTTGCGCCCCTAAATCACGCTTGAACATTGCCGAACTTGACAAGTGAAAGGATAAGTCCCGAAGAGCCAAGTCGTGACTTGGCCGAGGGGCTTAGCGTTTCAATTGGCAAGTGCAGGC
>JAEYWL010000042.1 GCA_023428915.1 Verrucomicrobiota bacterium | reverse complement strand
TAGCGTTTCAATTGGCAAGTGCAGGCCTGTTCAAGCGTGATTTAGGGGACAACTTGGGTTTAAAACCCGACTTGCGTATTCTTAGTTAAGCTAAGTATTTATCGGCCATCTGCTGCAGCTGCTCTCCGAGCAGTCCTTCTTTTTTGGCCACCGAGTATTTAACTTCTTCTTTAAACACGTCGGGATGAGTGCCAAATACATTTTCCATCAAATAGCGGCTGATGATGCGCTCCTCATAAGGTAACTCTTTTTCCAATATAGCTTCATGGGCGAGTTGGATCATTAAGCCTGCATGAGTATCTTTTACATCCAGTTTACTTTCTTGTTTTGCAATCGCTCTATTATAGAAATACTTGGTTAAACTAGCGGCCGCCATAAATAGCAGAGATACACCTCCCAAAGCCCCGCCTAAGGTTGCAGCAAATGGTGCACTAATCCCGCCAGCTAAGCCTGCTATCGTAATCGTTGATGAGGCTGCCAAGCATGATGCAGAAACAAAACGGAAAGCACTCCAGATTGTCTGTCCGGTCATTTTGTGCTTTTGTTTTTGAATGAACCTCTCCAACAAGTCTGCGCGTTTATTGAAAACACGGAACTTGTCGCCTTCAAAAACTGGATCATAGTCTAAAGCAATATTTCGCAGCTTTTCTACCCCTTGCTTGGCATCTTTAAGGGCTGTGATTTGTAGTAACCTACTGGTAAAACTTTTTAAATTCATAGCTGAAGCGATAGAACCTAAGAATGTTCCCAGCACAGAACCTGCCACTGTCATGGCAATGGCGCTTGTAACAGCCATGCCAATAAACTTGACTAGACTTACCGGTCCCGTAAAAAGATAGCGGGCCAGGGCAAAGCATCCCGTGACAGTCAAAATAAACCCCTTAATGGTATGGCTTGCTGCCTCTTTAAAGTAATATTCGATCTTGCTGGCCTCTTTGTCTTTGGAATCAACGGCTAAAGACAAATAGAGTTCGCTTTGCTTGATGTGGTCAATAGCTTTCTTGATTTGCCCAATAGGTGTCATCAAAATGAGTTTGTAGAGTATCTTGCCGACCCACTTAACCCCCCTGACAAATCCGTTGGATGTTTTGAGTTCATCACTAGAATTTTGCACATTCGGCTTTAGCGACTCACAGCTATCGACGGTAGTGTACCCTTTAGGTTGTGCTTGCTTAATAGGAGCTGCCTGGTCATAGCTTGTAATGCTAGAAGCTCCATCATTAGAAATTGACCCTACTACCATAATACATACCAATATTTAATAATTATAATTTACTATAATTAGTATACAACACTATTAGTAAAGAAAGGATTAAATAACCAATAATAATTCTTAATTAAAAAAATAAAATTGAATTAAAACTCTAAGAATCAACCCTTGCTACCACCAGCTGTCTTGCTGGCGTTGAATAAAGTTGGTTTTGCATGCAAAGGGCAGATGGGCTGGAGGCCGGCCTGCGCCAAAACAGAAGAAGCTTGTACCTGAACCGCTCATAAGCACTTTATCAAAGCCGCATTGCAACAGCTCGTTTTTAAGAGCTTGCAAAGATGGCATAAGCTTAAAAGCGGCAGATTCCATATCATTGAAGAGGTGATCAGGGGAAAAATAGGATTGCTGCAGAAAAAATTGCGGATCTCGTTTAGGCAGCAACGCTAATTTCATAGAAGCATAAACTTCCCGGGTTGCCAGGCCTATTTGCGGTTTGACCAGCCACACATCTTTATAGGGTAAAGGAGGCATTGCTGTTAAAGTCTCTCCTCTGCCGGTAACAAAAGAAGTCCCTTGGGAAAAGAAAAAAGGCACATCAGAACCAATAGCTTCCCCCATTTCTCTTAACTGTTCAATTGAAAGATTCGTTTGAAATAGTTGATTGAGGGCCCACAAAGTGGTCGCTGCATTGCTGCTGCCGCCGCCCAAGCCGGCTTCAACAGGAATGTGTTTAAGCAAGTGAATTCGCAAAGGATTCCGCTTGCCTGTCTTTTCCCGAAATACATCCACAGCATTCCACACGATATTTTTGCGGTCGGTCGGAATGCAGGGATTGGAACAAATAAGCTCGTCTTGGCCGCTTAAGCTAAATTCAAGAGTATCGCAAAGGTCAAGGGCTTGAAATAGAGAAGCGAGATTGTGGTAGCCATCCTCGCGTTTATTGAGGATGCGCAGGAATAGGTTAATTTTTGCAGGTGAACGGAACGTCAACATACAAGTTACCTAACAATCTGAAGGGTTTTCCCTGACTGCTACTAAATGGTAGTTAACCAGGGTTTTAGACTCTGACTGCAAAATGATAGCAATCAGAGTCTTAACGAAAGACTACTCAGCAGCCTCAGCATTAGTTTCAGCTTGCTCTTCCCTGGCATTTTCTGCAACCACTTTTAAAGTTACTTCAGCAGCAACACCTTCGTTAAGCTTTAGGTGTATTTTATGGCTGCCTGTAGTTTTAATAGGGTGCTTTAATTGCACAGAACGCTTCTCTAACGCAGAATAGCCTTGTTCTTCCAGCATCTTCACGATATCCAATGCTGTCACCGAACCATACATGTGACCGTCATGGTCAACTTTGACGATAGTTGTGAGAACAACACTTTCTAACTTGCCAGCCAGCTCTTCAGATTCTTTGCGATCGACAATGGCGCGTTGCTTACGCTCTTCCTGCAAGCGGGCTTGCAGCTGCAGGGCGCGCTTATCTGCCACCATTGCGAGTTTTTGCGGAATCAAAAAATTGCGTGCGTAGCCTGGCTTTACGCTAACGATGTCTCCACTGCGTCCAAGGTCTTCAACATCCTGAACTAACAGTAATTTTGTGGCCATAGGATTCTCCTTACCTTAATCTTACATGTCTGCAACAAATGGCAGTAAAGCCATATGGCGCGCTCTTTTAATTGCCGCTGCAAGTCGCTTTTGATGAAAAGCAGAAACACCGGTGATGCGGCGTGGCAGAATTTTGCCGCGCTCAGTAATAAACTTCTTCAATGTTTCCACATCTTTATAATCGATCTCTCTAATCCCTGCTTGCGTGAATGGGCAACGCTTTCTTTTGCGGGAACGGGATTCAGGACCGAAATCGCCACTCGTTCTTCCTCTTTTGGGTAGCATCATGGATATCTCCTTCCTTATTGTTCCACAATGGACTTAAATTCGATTTTATCCAGTACTTTCTCAGCACGTAAAGTGATGAAACGCACTAGCTCTTCCATCAAATGATACTCATGCCACATTTCAGCAATAGCAATAGCTGGCACAGTAAAATAGATCAGGAAATAGTGGCCGTCGCGATGGCCGTTGACCTCATAAGCAAGGCGCTTGCGGCCTTGATCGTGGATCTTTAGGATTTCGCCGCCATGCTGAGTAATCCCGTACAGGATCTTATCGAGCTGCTTTTGCCTAGCATCATCGTTTAACGATGCGCTGATGACATACATCCCTTCATATAAGTTTTGATTCTTTTGACTCATTCTTTTTCTCCTCCCCATTTTCAGGGGGTTTTTGCTTAGAAATTCGCGTATTTATCTCGTTCATAACGCGCACAAAAGGCTCATTTAACATGCGCTCTACTAAACTTGCGCCGCGTGTAACAAACGCCTCTAAACTCTCTCTCTCTGGCATCGAGAATGGTTGCAGTACATAATCTGCTAAGGTCATTGCGAGCCCCTCTGTTGCTTTGGGCGGAGCCCCCACTCCCATTCTCATTCGCTTGTACTCTTGCGTCCCTAAATAAGACTCAATGCTTTTTAGGCCATTGTGTCCGCCAGCGCTGCCTTGCGACTTCAGCCTGATTTCCCCAAAAGGAAAGGCTACATCGTCTGTAACGATCAGCAGCTGGCTGATTGGCAATTGGTAGTAGTCCAAATACCGCCTCACCGCATGTCCGCTGCCATTCATATAGGTAAGCGGCATCATGAGATGCAATGTTGTATTACGCCATCTACCTTTTACAGCCAGAGCTTCAAAACGTTTCTCTTCTTTAAAAGAGAGGTTTGCTTTGGCTGCCAAGGCTTCTACAGTTAGAAACCCAATATTATGGCGCGTATACCGGTACTTGGCACCTGGATTTCCCAGTCCAACAACAATCCAATCTTCCTTATCGTTTAACAATGACAACAGCTACCTGTTTAGGGTCATCCAGGGATCGTAGCCCTTCTGGCATCTTAATGTCAGAAATACGCTTGTATTGCTTCATCTGCAAGTCGCGGATATCCAACTCAAAGAAAGCCGGCATATCTTTTGGCAAGCAATTAACTTTTGCATAACGGATAACTTGACGGAGCACGCCGCCCAATTTAATCCCTACGCAATCCATTTGACCTATACACTCAATAGGAATCTTTACATTGACTTTGTGGTCGTCAAGCAGTTCTTCGAAGTCTAGGTGTAGAATGTCATAATTGGTGACTCTGTACTGGATGTCTTTAACAATCGCTTTGCGCTGTTTGCCGTTAGCATCTACTAGAGTAAAAACAGTTGTGGACAAGCGGCCTGGAGTAATGCTGCGCAAAATCGCTTTAAAATCGCTCCCTGGCACTGCTACCATTTCAGAGGCTTTGCCTCTTACGTATACAATAGCTGGGATTAATCCTTCGCGGCGCATTTTATTCGCTTCGCTTTTTTTGTCCCCAGATCTGCTGGACAAATTCAGTTTCATGGATCCTCCTAACAGGATAATTTCAATAAATAGGCCCGCCAATCTATTAACGCGTATGAAGGAGTTATCCTTCAACCCATTGGCCAGGGCTTAACATATATAAAGAAGAGATGGACTCTGCAGACAAAATGCAGTGAATAGCGTGAGAAAATAGACTAGCCACTGAAACCTCTTTAAGCTTGGTGGCGGAAGATAGCCGCTTTGTGGCGGGTATCGTATTTGTCATCAATAGTGCTTCAATCGGACTTTCTTCAATTTTTGCTACTGCATCGCCCACGAATATTCCGTGAGTGACAGCGGCAAAGATCCTTAAAGCACCCTTCTCCTGGCACGCTTTCGCTGCTGACGCCAAAGTGCCTCCAGTGGAGCATATATCGTCAGCGAGAAGTACATCTTTTCCTTCGACATTACCGATCAAATTGATCACTTCCACATGAGAGGGAGAACTGCGATGCTTATCGATAATCGCAAAATCCACGCCAAGCTCAGTGGCAAATGCCCTAGTAAGTTTTATGCTGCCCAGATCAGGTGTTACAACCACCGGCTGGTGCAGCTTAAATTGCTGCTGCAATGCTGCCAGCAGCGCCGGTCTACCAAACAGGTTGTCAACCGGGATGTCGAAAAATCCTTGCAGCTGTCCGGCATGCAAATCCATAGTCAGCACTCGCGTGGCCCCTGCTTTTTCCAGCAGATTGGCGATCAGCTTTGCAGTGATCGGCACACGCGGCTTATCCTTGCGGTCTTGCCGGCAGTAACCAAAATAAGGAATCACAACTACAATGCTTTTGGCCGAGGCCCGCTTAAGGGCGTCGATCATGATCAATAGCTCGACTAAGTAAGTATTCGGATCGAGAGCTATCGACTGCACTATAAAAGTGTCGCGTCCTCGAACATTTTCCAGCACTTGAAAGGAGATCTCGCCATCGGGGAATTGCGTGAGGATTGTCTTGCTCAATGGAACATTGAGCTGCTGCGCAATCTCCTCAGCTAACCGAGGGTGGGATGTTCCACTAAACAACATACAGTTGTGCTGGGCTTTTTCAGCCTGTTCGGCGCTTGCCATTATGCTTGCCTTGTTGTTAAGCATTGGGGTGGAAGGATTCGAACCTCCGAGTGGCGGTACCAAAAACCGCTGCCTTACCACTTGGCGACACCCCAGCATGATTGCTAGCGAACGTTTTCTTTTCCTATTTGGCCAAGAAAGTAATAAGAGTATCTTTTCGGCTATTTTTTTGCAACACCGAAAAACAGATAGTGCAAAAACTTCCTAGTTTTTTTCAAACTCAGCGTGCAGCACCACTTTCCCCTCAAACCCTACAAATTGAGCAAAAACTTGCTGGATCTCTTCTCTCATGTGCTCTAAAACTATTTGCTGCTCCTCCGGCAGAGTGCCCGGAAGCTTGGCCCGTATCATTACCTGCTGAGGCTTCAGTGTCAGCTCATGTTCTATTGCATTACTGGGATATGTCTTGCGCCAATACGCCGCAAGATACCGCTCGAAAATAGAGCGGTTGACTGAAGTGATTCCGGTGCCTGCGCTTTTGCAAAAATAGCGTTGGCCGATCTGATTCCAAACAGCCATCAAGAGCAAGCCGCTAATTGCAAACAATAGCAAGGCACAGACCCCTAACATCCACCCTTTCTGCAAAGCAACTTGCAGCACCCAAGACTGAAAGCTCTCCGAAAGCCAAAAAACCAGCAGCACAAAACCGCCTAGTAAGAACAACAGGGCAAGCAGGCAATTAGACAGGCAGCGTAAAATAAGCGGCATCATTAGTATTGTTCAGGATAAGTATCTTCTAAATCTTCAATTGTATCAGGAGCTGTTTTCTTAGCGGGCTCCATAATCAGGTTCTTAAACACTACATGCACTGAAGACACATGCAAGCCTGTGTAGCGGGTCACCTCTTCTACGATTTTAGTCTGGATCTCTTCAGCTTTTCCTGGAATTGGCACGCCATAGCCCACATTGACTTCGACTTTGATGGCCACTGAGTGATTTTTGTTATCCTGAGTGATGTGAATCCCCTTTACCCCCTCCAGGCTATCCCTGCCTAGAATATTGTCGATGAAGCTTCCCTCTAAGAGGTCAATGTCATCGATTTTTGCCAGGCATTGCAACAGGATCGATTGAAACACCCGATTCTCAATATCGCGTACAAAGGTGGTTTCCGGCAGCTCGAATTCTTTAGTATCTAATCTTTTAGGCGTTTTGGAATCTGACATTTTCCTCTCCTCTTATTGACATCATGCACCTCATTATAATAGCATTAGTACCAGGTATTTGCCAAAAAATATCGCACACACTCTAACAACCTGAACTTTGGGTCTCATGGAAACAACCTTGCTGAATATAATCGTATTTATCCTACTCGGTTCAGTCACCTCATATTTTGCGAAGCAAAGAGGCCGGGACCCCATCATTTGGTTTGCCATAGGCTGCCTTGCCGGCATCCTCGGCCTGCTTGCCCTATTTATTCTGCCCGATCTAACCAAGCAAGAGGAGCAAAAATCCGCAGCTCCTGATGAACCCCCTAGCGATATAATCACGATCAAGCCCGCGCAGATCTCATCAAGTCCGGTCATCTTCGACTATGAATGGTTTTATTTAGACAGCAAGCATGCCCAGCAAGGCCCGGTGACCTTTTCGCATCTGCAGCAGCTATGGAAAGATGGGGCTATCTCCCCTGCAACCTATCTATGGCACGAAGGGCTTGAAAATTGGAAAACATTGCAGGAAATTGACGGCCTGCAAAAGGTCCTGGAAGGTTAATCAGTGACAATAAACAGGAGGAGATCTCCTCCTGTTTATTGATATGGCTTTAGGTTGTTGCCTCTGCAGTTGGACTTTCGTCTCTTTTAAACCAACTTCCAAATATGCCTGGACGATTTTTTACGCCTCTCGTACGTCCGCCTTCTTGAGCCACTTCAGCTTCAAGACTACCAGCAGCTTGTTCAATACCTGCATTACTATCAGGTTTTTCTTTTAGAGCCTGGGCAACATCTGAGTCTGACTTAATATTCATTGTACCACTTCCCTCTTCTGAATCATCTTCAACTTCAGCAGGAGGCATAGCTGTTGAATTTGCATCATCCTTAGGTGTTACAGTTGTGCTGCTGCCGCTTTCTTTCAGGCCTTTCTTTTGCGACATGGCTTCTTTCTGCTTCAGTATTGCGTTTAGATCAATCGCAGGCTGTGGAGCTGAAGCTGTAGTTGCTGCGGCTTTTTTGGGTGCCGTTGTGCTTGTTGAAGAACTTGTTGAAGAAGAAGGCAGTGTGCTGCTGGCATCCTCAAATTTTTCATCTTTTTTCCTCTCGTTATATGGCACTCTATTTTTTAGACCATCTGCAGATGGAGCTGGGGGGGCAATTGCACCGCTTTTTCCTACTACTATAAATTCTTCTGCTTCAGCTTTTTCTTTTGCTTTTTGCTTTTTTTTCTCCATGACTTCGTTAGAAACATTTAACTTTACGCCGCTCATTTGTCTTTGCGTGCCAAGGTCCCGAAGAAAGTTTAAACTTGCATTTTCTAATATATAATCTTTTAATGTTTTATCCCCTTTTATGAGGTCAGCAATGAGTACGCCAATTTGTGTAAAAGCTGAGCTTTCTTTTCGTTCTGCTTTTACCTCTTTTAGTTCTCTTTTGGTCTCATTTAGGAGGTCCCCTAATCTTTTTGTCTCAGTAATGTAATTAGTTGTTAATCTCGCTACTTGATCCTTCAAGTTTTCTTTCTCATCAAAATGTCCCTGTGCTTCTGCGTCGAAGTAATCCATTTTTCTTTTCAGCAAAAAACCGACTGTGGTTAAAATTCCAATAGTGGCTACGACTACTAATGTAGCTGTAATGAACAGCCTTTCCGTGCCTTCAACTGTTGTTTTTGCGCCATCACTTGTGATGTTAAACCCGACAGTAGTAGCTACAAAATAGGTACCTTTTACGACGAACTTACCGCTTTCATAGGGAACATTTACTATAAAATTATACATTCCCCCAACTGCGTAGCTTCCCCAACCTCCTATAGTAGAAAGAGCTTTTACACCAACAGCAACTGCTTGTGAATCCATAAATAACCTCACTGACTAGTAATTAATACAATTAGTCCCAAAATAATACAAACAAGTATAAAAAAGATACAAGGATTAGTTATAGGATCTTGGGAAGGAATCCTCCTTCCCAAGAAAATTATATTTTAGGTAGTAGTTTTTTCAACAGATGCAGAAGGAGTTCTTGTACGCTTTGAAGAAGAGCTGGCTCTGCCCTCATCCAGCCCTTTTGTTCCAACACCATCGACAATCGCTTTTATTTGTCTAAAAGCCTCAGTTTCTGCATTGCCTGCACGCGTATGTTTTAATTGAGCCAATTCACGATTTGCCTTAATTGCGCTGCGTCTATATGTACAAAGGCAAAGGCAATTTAAAAGCGAAAAAGCAACCACTGCAATGGCCGCAACGCCCATTACAACATGAGAAATATCTATATGAAAGCCATTATCGCTATGCGCAACTGAACCATGTGATCCAAATTCAGTCTTATTGCCAATAAATTGCTGACCTAACTCTAAAGTTCCGTTTCCAATTGAATGTAGACAATCCTGTATAAAATCTGTGGCGTTTTGTACAAAACCTTCTGGAATACCCATAATAATTCCTTTTGTAGATGAATATGTTAATTACTAAAACAGAAAATAGGCCTTCTGCTTTGGCCTAAGCTAATGTACAGCAATCCCCCGAAATTTTCAAAGCATTACTTGCAACAAAATAAAAATTTTAACAACTACTCTTAAAATTTGGATCGAGTAGGAGGGAGTCATAAGACTCCCTCCTACTCGATCCAAATTTACCTAAGAAACAAATTGTGAAAATGAAAAAAGCAGCAAACCTTCTCTATAAGAGAAGGTTTGCTGCTTAAATAAAATGATTGCGTGGGCTAACTTACCAGCTTGCTTTGGTTACGCCTGGGATCAGGCCATTTAGAGCGTATTCTCTAAATGTTAAGCGGGAAAGTTGAAACTTTCTGAGATAACCGCGTGGACGTCCGGTCAGTTTGCAGCGATTGCGCAGACGGATTGGAGATGAGTTGCGGGGCATTTTATTTAATGCAACGCGCGCTTCTTGACGCTCATCTTCAGTCAGATTTACATCTCTGCTTTTATTTTTCAATTCTTGCCGCTTTTCCCATTTTAATTTCACTTCTCTTTCGCGGCGCTTTTGTCTTTCGACCATTGACGTTTTTGCCATACGTTACTCTTCCTATTTTTTACGGGCTGGCCCTTTTTGACGCTGTTTGCGGTTAGGGTCTTTCTTATTTATCACATATAGTCGACCGCGACGGCGAACAAGAATATCTCCTTTAGTGGGGTCGGCTTTTACAGATGCTCTGCATTTCATGGCACTTATCCTATCTTTTATGAAGGCTGATGCTCTCATGACTAATTTGTATTGGCCATGTTGAGACGTGCCGAATTATATCTTAGCCGCCAAATTTACGACAACAAGAACTTGCATCAACTGCGAATCTTAAAAAATTTTGCCTGTTGCAAAGATTCTTCGTAATCGCTATGATCTATGGGAAAGTTATTAACCCTTGATTAAATGAGGAAGGACCCGTGAAACGCACCTACCAAGGTAGCAAGCGCTGCCGAAAATCAGAGCATGGATTTCGTAAACGCATGAGAACTGCCAGCGGACGCAAAATTTTGAGCAACCGCAGAAGAGAAGGACGTGCGGCATTAACAAGAGTCTAAGCTACTCATTTCCCAAGAAGTTGCGCCTGTTAAAACGCCGTCAATTTCAACGGCATGCTTATGGCGCAACCCGATTCGCCGGACGCTATCTTTTGCTCGATTACAATCTCAACTCCAACCTTACGCACTCCAGGCTAGGCCTGTTAGTGACCCGCAAATATGGCAAAGCGCATGATCGCAATCGCTTTAAACGCCTTGTCCGAGAAGCATACCGCCTCTCGCAACATACGCTCCCCAAATATGATTTGGTGGTACGTCCTCGTCCCTATGCTCTGCATGCTAAATTGGAACATATTCTCCAGGATTTCCTCAACTGGCAGCTCTCTTTTCAAAACCCCGCTTCTGTCCCTACTGCTAATTAGCGCACCTTTTTTTTCTGCACCCTTATACAGCTGTACAACAACTTCGCCATACCTTATTTTTTTAGTGCACGCCCCGCACCTCGACTGCACAAATGGCCAAACACTTTTCAAAACCATGTGCAAACACCCGCGAGATTTAAGCAAAGAAGGCGACGTCGGCCATGCCTGGATTTACCTGAGCGGTTGTTTAAACGGGCAGCCGGTCGTTATTGAAGGCGGACATTCAGGCGAAACCGGTCAACTCCAACCCCGCTACTGCGAAGGCATCGCCAATTACCTGGAAGCAGGCGACCCCAATCCTATCCGTTACCTATGGTCCCCCCTTCAAGACGGCTTTTTTCAAATAGGCCCCGGCCGCCACCGTCCCACTTTAGCCGCCGGCATGCCCCTTACACAACCCCAATTTGAAGCTATCTACACCTTTATCCAAAATTATGCTTTTCAGGAATATTCCTTAGCTAACCGGCAGTGCGTCACATTTATCATCGAAATCGCCCGGCTTGCAGGAATAGAACTCGATTGCTGGATAAATGTCCCCTTTCCACCCAGCCTGCAGCTCAACAATACTTCTTTTCCCCTCTGGCAAAGCCCCTGCTACTCCAACCTCTGCTTAGCCTCTCCTGATATGCTCGAAAAAGCTCTCTATCGAACCATCAAAGAAGGCCGCACTGTCTCCATGCTGCACTGGTACCGCCGCACCCATCCCCAAAGTTTATCTCAAAGGCTCTCGCGCATTTGCAGCACTCTACTCAACTTCCCCAAAAGACTCCAGCGCCGCCTTATGTTCTAAAAAACTGTCATTTACCATTATAATAACGGTCAGCTTCATTCATGGCCTCTAATCTAGCAGTGTATTCATTGCATAGCGCTATGCCGCAAGTTAAAGATAAGCAAGCACTGTCTTTATCGTTAGTCGTGATTGTTAATTTAACTTGCCCGGATTTTTTTTTAACCTCCCCCGGCATGAAGTGGAAAATGCGATCATGCATATCCGGATCGTAATATAACTCAGACAGCTTGCCGTTATTTTCTGACTGCAGCTTTACAAGTTCATGAGGTTCAAGCCCTTTAAAACTTATAGCATAAATAGTTGGCGCCATAGAAATCAGTTCCGCCTCAACAGTAAACCTTCTTTTTTTACTCTTAGTAATAATTGGAGACGGAATAAATGAATAGGTGGCAACAACTGAATCATCTGCAGCCAGCAATTTATAATTCAGACGCTCGCCTGGAACCGGTCCCACTTTTTGGATGAGAATAGGCTTGCAAATTCCATCAGCAGTAAAAGTCCCATTAGAATTATTGCGCAAAGTTGTCAGGACCATATAATGATTTACCTTTAGAGAACATGACCTGCACACAGTTAAACGAAAATCAGTATCAACTGGGAAGTTTTTAAAACGGGCCTTGTATTCAAATCCGGCATTCCGATATTCAGAGCTAGTTTTACAAAAACTAACTTCAGGTTTAGCCATTGGCTGCATTTCATCGGCGCCTAAATCTTGGATAAATGCACCAGCAAGAAGTTCAAGTAACACTATAATTTTGAAAACCTGTTTCATATATCCATCCTAAAATTATCAGAAAATTGTACCCCTGATTGAAATTCAAGCTCAGCGCAGTCTCCATTGCTTCTTTTGATAGAGAGGCGAATCGGCAAGCCAAGCACCCCCTCTTCAATTGGACCAAATGCAACCGCTTGTTGAGACGGAATAACCACAGTTTCCCCTTTTTCAAGGACGTAGTCATAGTGAATGTTTACTTCCTCACCATCTTTTATACCTTCCCAATGCAATATAAACTGAAAAGGTGTGAGAAACTCTACCCTGGCAATGAACGTATTATTCTTACCAATAGCGCGGATTGGATTAGGCACCAAACTATTCTCTGACACTAAATTACCCGATAAATCAAACAATTTATAGGTTATGCGCTCACTGATCAAGGCATGACCGTTTTCGACACCGACGCTCATATAAGTTTTTCCGTTGCATTGGTACATTCCATATGGGTCCATTTGAAAACGCAACACTTCTTTTTCGCTAGCATTACTCAGAATAGAACCAGAACGGGTTAACACATAAGTTTTGTAGGGTATTAACCCATTAAAACGCATCTCATAATTGCATGCAGCAGGCTTGCGCATCTGGCTGTCAATTATACGTATAAACTGAATCGAAACTTCCTCGGCACGCAAGCCTAATACAAACATGCTACAGGCAATGAATACTAATCTGCAGAGCTTCATGACAACACCTATTTGCTTTTTTCTTGGTCGGTAATGGAAGGGCTTTCAGCATAGCAGCAAGAGCTTACCGCGAGTAAAACCAATCCAAGCATTTTTTTTAAGGCCATATCCCCGCCCTTTGGTTCAGGATTTTTATTGAGCCCCACATCTATACTCAGAAGTCGCAAATTGCGCAATCATTTTATATAAATTCCTCTTGTTTATTAATGGCGATTTTGCCACTATCCGCGGTTTTTAAACCGAGCTGGGTGCTCAGACAAGTCAGGAGCACAATATTTAAAGATAGGAGTTTTCCTTCAATGGCAAATGAAAACGAACTGCATAACGCTATTTTCAACACCACTACTCTCATTGTATTACTAATTTATGCGCTGATCGCACTTAGCGTGTATTGGCAATATAGAAAAAAGAAAGACATCTTAAAAAAGCAAGCCCAGCTTATTGAAGAGCTGCAGCACCCGTTTTTGGATGAAACAGTGCGCGAAAATGAAACCAAAGTCAGAAAACACTGGCTTATTGCTCTCTGCCTCTATACAGCCACTTTTTTTATCCCGTTATTTAAACCGCCGTTTTTTCCAGAGTTATTTGACGCATTTTCTTTGACGATCCAAATAGCGTTATCCATTGTATTTGGCACATTTTTTATACTAGCTTGCTTTCCCTGGTTTTGGATCCCCTATTACTGCGCGTATAAAAAAAGAGGAACTGCCTGGTTGCTCTGGAGCATTATAACCATACCTCTTGGGGAAGTTATTATGG
>JAEYWL010000110.1 GCA_023428915.1 Verrucomicrobiota bacterium | reverse complement strand
TTTAAAACGAATCTTGCTCTAGCAAGATTTCCATTAAAAAATATAGCTGAAATGATGGCTACAGTTAATACTTCTGCCGATGTCATTCGACATTGCTTATCGTCTTTTAAACCCAACTTGCTACCTTATAATAAGAAGGTAGCAAGTTGGCTTTAAACATCCAGCCCCTGGTGCTGCTTATAGCTTTTGAGGGTGTTGCTTAGAAGCATGGCTATGGTCATGGGGCCTACACCGCCTGGGACGGGGGTGATGGCGCTGCATTTGGGGAGAAGTGCTGCAAAATCAGTATCGCCAACTAAGCCCCCCTCGCCTTCGCGATTTATGCCGACATCAATTACCACGGCACCATCCTTTACCATATCTGCTTTGACAAAGCGAGGCTGGCCCATGGCTGCAATGAGAATATCGGCGTTCCGGCAATGTTCAGCAATATTTGGCGATTTGCTGTGCAATACGGTTACGGTTGCATTGCCTGTGGGGGCATTTTGCATAAGGAGGGCGGCTAGCGGTTTACCGACGATATTGCTGCGGCCCAAGATCACCGCCTGTTTTCCAGCTGTACTGATATTTATTCTTTGAAGCATCGTTATGATGCCTAATGGGGTGCAGGAAAAAAAACCGTCAGTTTCGCCTAAAAGCAATTTGCCAAGGTTATAGGGATGGAAGCCGTCTACATCTTTAAAAACAGAGATCGTGCGATTGATCAATACGGGGTTGATATGGGCCGGCAGGGGAAGCTGGACTAAAATACCATCAATGGCGTCATCCTTATTGAGTTCGCTAATGTTGCTCAATAGCTCATGCTCCGAGACATTTGGAGGAAAATTGACCCTTTTTGAGAGAATGCCAGCTTCAGTACAAGCTTTGATTTTGTTTTTAATATAGATGTTAGAGGCAGGATTATCGCCAACTTGAATTACAGCCAGGCAAGGCTGGCGCAAATGGGAAAAAAACTGAATTTCCTGCCGGATTTCCGCGCGGATTTCTTTTGCAATTTTTGTCCCATCAATAATCATAGTTTGCTCTTGATAAAATGGGGTTCAATAAATTGCAGCACCTGCTCTATTCGAGCTGCTATTGCCGGATTTGAAATAGGGGCAAACCAAAGGCGATGGGCAGCTGGTGCGAGATGGGGAGCATTAGCCTGCGTGATTTGTATGGCAAATGCATATTCATGCCCTTTTGCGTCTTCAAATATATAAATTGCTCCTACATATTCATATGGAAGCTCTTCTAAAGCTAAAGGAACATCTATTAAATTGGGAAACTGCTTGAGCGCAGCTTGATAAAACCCGCGCTGCTCTTCTGTCCGCTTATAAAGATTGGCTTTAGGGTAGGCGGCAAAGAGTTTTCCGCCTTTTTTAAGAAATTCCCGTAAAATAACGGAGCGGGCTTTAACAGTAAATAGGCTCTCCCGATGTCTATGTAAACTTGGATCGACCAATTGTTCAGTAATGATGTCTTTCATGCATAAAGGTGTGGGGGGCATAGGCGTATGTATAAGCGCTCTTAAGGCTTTTATTTCCCCATTTAACTTATTGGCAAGGATATGCTCAAGCAAGCCTTGCAGAGAAACCATGAAAGGCCTGACTTCCTGGTCCGTACCCCGCAGCTCAAGGATGCCGTTGTCGTACAAACAATGCCAATGCTGTTTTAACCCGTCTTTTATGCCTTTATAAGCGCCTTCTTCCAGGCCGGGTATTTGTTCAACATTGTCGGCAATCAACAGCAATTCTTGATTGATGCTTTCCAGAAGGGAAGAAAATTCTGGCTTAGGCTGTGCTGAGAGAGAAAAACATGCCAGGCAAAAAAATGTGAGTAAAAACTCGATAAAGCGTATCATGCAAACCTTATAGTAATTATTAGCATGCATTGTAATCTCTTTGCAGTTTTTTACGGAGCATTTTATGCCAACTTTTTTAGTGCAGCTTCCTGTGGCGGATCTTCATAAGGAGCCTGAGCCTAGTAGTGAAACTGTTTCACAAGCAATTATCGGAGATGAAATCGCTCTTCTTTCCCACCTGAATGACTGGTCTTTTGTGCAAATGAAAGATGGGTATACAGGCTGGATGCGGAAAGATGCCTACATGGAAGTTATGCAAAAGCCGCAATTTCAGCATAGGGTAGCCAGCCTGTTTGCTTGTCTATATCAAACTCCAAGTATTTCACAGCACCCGCCAATCATGACATTGCCTTTTTATGCTCCTGTGCAACTCACTGGAAAAAATAGCGGTAATTGGGAAGAAATAAAGGTAGCAAGCCATACTCTGGCTTGGATTAATAAATACGATATACAAAAAGTGCGGCAATTGAGCTATAGGGAAATGCTGGAGCTTTCCAGACGGTTTGTTGGACTTCCCTATCGCTGGGGCGGGACAACGAGCTTTGGGTTGGATTGTTCGGGATTTGTGCAGTTGTTGTTTAAACAGATCGGGGTGCTTTTGCCCCGGGATTCATATCAGCAGGCTGATTCCCCATTGCTGCAAGCTGTTGAAATAAATAGCCGGCAAGCCGGGGACCTGCTTTTCTATGGCAGAAATAAGCGCATTACCCATGTGGGCCTTTATCTTGACCATGATACACTTATTCATGCAAAAGCTAGCTTAACTATAGGTGCGCCGGCAGTGCATATGAATTCGATCGTAAATCCTCCTTGGGTGGAAGAGTGCATTTGCGCGAGGAGATTGCGATAAAAGGGATTTTTAAGGCTTTAACATTTCGGTTAGTTTTGTTATAAAGGTAGCGCAAAAATAGGAAAATCCGATGAGTATATTTAAAGAACAATGGACAGTTGTTACCGGCGGAGCAGGTTTTATCGGCTCCGGCATAATCCGCTGCCTCAACGATAAAGGCAACCGCAATATTATTATCGTCGATGACCTTGGCAAGACGGAAAAGTGGAAAAATTTAGTTGGCAAACAATATCTCGACATAATTTCCAAACACCAGATTTTTGAGTGGCTCAAAGGGCGCGAGGCGCAAATCGAAGCATTTATTCACTTAGGCGCTTGTTCAAGTACTGTTGAGACGGACGCTAGTTATCTTTTGGAAAACAATTACCGTTTTAGCGTAAAATTGGCTGAATATGCGCTCAAGTATGGACAGCGGTTTATTTACGCATCTTCAGCAGCAACTTATGGAGATGGCTCCAAGGGATTTTCAGACAATGAAGCTGAGCTGGAAACTTTGCATCCGCTGAACATGTATGGCTATTCAAAACACATGTTTGATCTCTGGTTAAAACAACAAGGCCTGCTAAGAAAAGTTGTCGGATTGAAATATTTTAATGTGTTCGGCCCAAATGAGTACCATAAAGGGCGCATGGCCTCTGCAATTACCCATTTTTTGCCAAAAATTCAAGTTGAAGGAAAAATAGAGTTATTTGCTTCTTCAGAACCGGATAAATTCGGAGATGGCGAGCAAAAAAGAGACTTTATCTACGTGAAAGATGCAGCCCGCATGACTTGCGCATTTTTGGATAACGACGCAGGAGGGATCTTTAACATTGGCAGCGGACAAGCCAGCTCCTGGAACCAATTAGCACGGGCTGTTTTTAAAGCATTGGGCAAGCAAGAGAATATTGTGTACAAACCAATGCCGCTTGATCTGATTGGCAAATACCAGAATTTTACCCTTGCCCCAATGCAAAAAACAGGAGCCGTTTTAGGCTCTCTAATTGAGACTACTCCCCTTGAGGCTGCAGTCGGTGAATATGTAGCAGACTATCTTCTACCCCAAAAAACATGGTAGCGATATGGCAAAATTAGCAGGTACCTTCAGTCAACTAGGCCCATGCACTGTACTTGTTGCTGGCGATCTTTTTTTAGATACTTACACCATCGGCAAAGCCAGAAGAATTTCTCCTGAAGCTCCGGTAGCTGTGGTTCAAGTTTCCCGTGAGGAGCAGCGG
Organism: Verrucomicrobiota bacterium; assembly: GCA_023428915.1. Classification (GTDB taxonomy): domain Bacteria; phylum Chlamydiota; class Chlamydiia; order Chlamydiales; family JAEYWL01; genus JAEYWL01. Next base: position 38,386 of record JAEYWL010000110.1, on the reverse strand, counting down.
CCTGGCGGAGCCGGGAATGTGGTGCTCAATCTCATTTCTCTCGGAGCTGCCGTAAAAGTACTAGGCAGGGTTGGAGCTGATTCTGCCGGCGCTTCTATTAAAAATAGCTTGGCTGCCGAAGGGGCCGATTGCTGCGGCATTATTACTGAACAACCTTATGAAACACCGATTAAAAACCGCATTATTGCTGAAAACCAACAAGTTGTACGAGTAGACTACGAAAAAGTAGTGCTTATCAATGAGCACTATGAACAGCAAGTGCTGGATGCTATTCCAAGCTTACTGGAAGGCGTTCAAGTACTGGCAATTTCGGACTATGGCAAAGGGTTTTTATCTGATCGTGTTTTATCCGTATTGATTGCTGAAGCTCGCGCCAGAAGGCTTGTTATCATAGCCGACCCTAAAGGTACGGATTTTACCAAATACAATGGTTCGACAATCATTAAGCCTAATTATGCAGAATTAGTGGCAGCGTCAGGATTAAGCGCTCAAGAACCAATTGAAAAACTTGCCGAAAAAGTTATCCAAAATGTCGCTACAGATGTATTAATGGTTACCCGTTCAGAGGCCGGTATTTCCCTATTCTTTAATACAGGGGAAAGACATGATTTACCGGTTCGTATGCGTGAAGTTAAAGACGTTACGGGTGCTGGAGACACAGTTTTAGCAACTCTTGCTTTCGTAATGGGCAATGACTTGCCGATAATTACGGCAGCTCAACTTTCCAACCATACTGCCGGCATAGCCATCGAGCGATTTGGCTGCGCACGCGTAACCCTGTCTGAACTGGCCCGCAGCTTGCTTGAGCATGATGTTGACAATAAAATATTTGACGGCGAGCATCTGTTTGCTTTACAGCATGCTTTAAAAGGCCACTCATTTTTTTTACTAGCTATTGAGGGGTCAAGGGGCAGCCTTAGCGCCAATATTTTCAAGAGCATCCATCAGTTAAGTAAAGGGGAGCACGATTTAATCCTTTACATCCGCGATGAAAATCCCTGCCAGGAATTTGTGCAGATCATGGCTTCGCTTTACGATGTAGACTTTATCCTGCTCGACAATTTAAGCGTGAAGCAAATTTGCGAAGAGTTAGAACCTGCCGGAGTCTATATTCTTGAAGGAGGGGAGTGCAAGCAACTCGCCTCAGCCTCCGAACTCATTTTAGTTTAGCATTAATCTTCAACTTGCTATGGTCGCTCTTAAGAGATGATCCTTATAAGCGAGGGGTTTATGCATATCAATGCCGCATTTGATTGGAAATGTCAGCCGGAGGCTGAAGCTATTGTTATGAATGCCCTTAAGCAGGCGGCATTGGCAAATCCATTAATTGCCAAATTAGAACACGAATTATTGGCCTATACAAGCACCCGCTTGTTTGACTGGCTGGACCATGTCATATTAGGCTATTCAAGAGCGCTTGAGAGCGAACTCTCAAATTCAGGCTATCGCATTGAATTTTCCGGTTTGGACTATAGGGTCTACCATCATCCGGGCGCTCAGCTGCCGCGCATTATTGTAAAAGATGAGGGACTGCCGGTTATGGGAGTTGCTGTAGCTGTTGAAAGCATTGCCGACTTTCTAATGGTAAGAGGGCTTATGGCCTGGATTGAGGGCACCCCCTTTAGCGCTTATAGGCGTTGCTGCGTTGCAATTGAAAATTCTGTCAGTTTGTGGGCAGTCGAAAGGCGCGGAAGCCGTGCCATGGAGCCTGCTCATTCTGACTTAACCCATGCAGATCGTTATTTTGAGGCCCAAGAGTTATGGCAAATGCGTCCAAGAAGTATTGAAGATGAAGAAGAGGCGTTTGCTAAAACACTTTCAATCGCTGAGGAGATCATTGAGATGCTTGGCCGCGACATGGCCGCCTGGCTAGTGCTTGAGATCGAGCGAAAATATTGGCAAGCGCGCAATACTGCCGGGCAGCTGCAGAAAAGCCGGCAAGATCATTTGGGGATGGGTTGGGCGAATCATGACCACCACACTTTCCGCTCCTCGCGAAAGCACTTTACCAAGCTGGTGCGTTTATTTGAAATGCTAGGTTTTGCGTGCCGCGAACGGTTTTATGCAGGTCAAGAAGCGGGCTGGGGTGCTCAAGTGATGGAAAACCCTAACGCAGGCTTAGTGCTATTTCTCGACGTGGACTTAGAGGGGCATGAAATTGGAATCGATTTTGCCCATCAACCACTTTCAGAACAATCCCATCTTGGTACAATTGGCCTATGGTGTGCTTTACATGGCGATTCTATTTTAAAATCAGGCATGCATCATTTAGAAGCCCAGTTTATGTTCGAGGAGTTGACAAATGACCTTAATAAAGCTGGCGTGGGGATGATGGAGCCTTTCAGCAACTTTCCTTATCTTAAGCAGGCCTTTACGCGAGGAGAGTTGTGGAAGGTTGATCCTATGCGGTTAGAACAATTAATTAAAAAAGGCATTATCGACCATACCCAAGCTGACAAATTCCAGCGCGATGGGGCCATTGGCAGCCATTTAGAAAATTTGCAGCGCAGAGAGGGGTATAAGGGCTTCAACCAAAAAAATGTCAGCATTATCATCAAGGAAACCGACCCCCGTAAGGCTTTGCAAGGCGATTCCTAAAGAATGTCATTGTCGCTAAGGTCGTTTGTCCTTTAGTCTGCTTTTGCTTTAGGGATAAGGGCGATGTAATGGTTGCCGTTTACATAGAGCACTTTAAGGGGTTCATCTTTAGGATACTTCTCCGTTCCAAAGCAGAATTCAGGCTTGGGAATTGGAGGCAATCCTTCCCGTTCAATGACCCCTTCGTGTTGATACACCCAAATCGGCCTATGCAAAATTTCACTGAGGGCGGGTAATTCCACATTGCCTAGCCAGGTGCCATTATATGCAATGTCTCTAAGGTAGTTTTCAAAGGGATCGTCCCCATGAGCATTAAGATTTGCCATATCTATGTCTTGTTCGGTTACAAAAGGTCTGAAATAATGTTCGTTATGTGAGATATAATTAACAAGCAGGGACCTAAGATTTTTTATCCTCTTTTCCTCGCTTTGGGCATCATTCACTATCTTAGGAGATTTACAGTTAACAATAGCTCTTAAAAGGCAATTTCCATCCCCTTTAATGTCCCGGACTTCAAAATGCTTTTGCAAATCCTGAATAAACTGCAGCTTGCCCCTCTTTTGCTTCTGTTCCTGGGGAACACGATTTGCTTCGGAGAGTGCCGGAAATAGGTCATTCAGAGCTAAGAGATGGGCTTCAGCCGCTTGTCTGAAGTATTCATTGGCCGGTTCAAATGCGGCGGCAAGCTGCTTAAACTCGTGTACAGATGTATTTACTTTCTTGAGGTCCTTTATGGACAAAGTCTTATAGAAAACCTGCCATTGCTTATTGACAGCAGCTTCACATTCCTGCAATTGCTGTTCAGGAGAGTAGCTTGCCTCATTAATTTGATTTTTAGGGTATAGGATTTCCTCAAATGTGGCCCGATGAATCGCGGCGCGTTGAGTAAAGTATTCGTGAAAATGCTTGATTTTACCAGGAGATTTGGCTTGCAGCGCCAGTACTTTTGTTTCTATTTTTTCAATTTTTTTGGCAATTTTAGCTTGAATAGCTGCTCGATCTGTTCCTTCAGTAAAAAATAGCTCCCATAAATGAAGTGTTTTGGCATCAGTTTTACTTAGCTTTCTTTCATGAAAATAATCGCAAACAAATTCGATAGGTTTAAATAAGATTGTTAAAATATTATCAAGCATTTGTATCTCCTTAATAATTATTTTAGCAAATAATTATTAAGAGTTTAGATTGCTATTATTAAATTTTAATTAAGGAAGACAGAAACTCAATAATGTGGATGGGTGATTTGCTTGTTAAGTGGCGAATCTGGGAACGGCAAGAAAATCCGCTTGTGAGTAGACGGGTGTTAGATGAGGCTTTAAGAATAGCCGGTATTAAGCGCAAATTGGCAATTTTAGTGGAAATGGCTTCATGCTCTAGTTCATAGCCAAAAGAACCGGCTAAGCCGCAGCACCCGGTATCCAGCAATTGACTGTTTGGAGCCACTTGTTTAAGCAGCCTCATTGTGCCTTCCATCCCGAAGAGTGTTTTTTGATGGCAATGGCCATGAACAAGCACCGGCTGCTGGGTAGAGCCTAGAACATAAGGTTGCTCTAATAAAAGTATGGCAATGTAATCTTCGATAAGCATGCATTGCGCGGCAACCTGCACTGCCTGCGTATGATCGTAACCTAATAAACCGAGATAGTCGTCTTGAATGGCGGAGAGGCAGCTGGGCTCTAAACCAAGTATAAAATACCCTTGTTGTGCATAAGGATAAAGCTGGGCTACAAGCTGCTCGGCTTTATCCTTAGCTTGTTCCAGAAAGCCTTTAGATATTGCGGGCCTGCCGCAGCATTTGCGGCTGGGAATAATGACCTCGCATCCAAATGCTTCCAGTACAGCAATGGCCGCCGTTCCAATTTGCGGCTCATTGAATTCGCAATAAGTATCATTAAAAAGCACAACTTTACGGGAAGAAACTTTTGCCGTTTTATATAATGCTGAGAAGCGTTCATCAGCTAATGAGGGCAGCTTCCTGTTAGCCGTTATGCCAATGGCATGCAAACCTTTGCGAAAAAGTTTTGAGTTAATGGCAGTATTGTAGAGTGCAGGAACATGGCTGGCCCACTGATTTAAGCGGTCGATATGGGCAAATAAGCGGCCTCGCCAGGAATATCCATGCTTGCGCTGCTGCTGGTAGAGTATTTCTGCCTTCATTTTAGCCATATCGACGATTGAAGGGCATTCCTTTTTGCAGCCCTTGCACTCCAGGCATAAATCAAGCACCTTGCCCAATTCTTTGCCAGTCAGTGCATCTCTAGGCAATATCCCATTAATAATAGCTCTAAGTGATTGCGCCCGGGCCCTAGTCGTATCGTGTTCATCATCTGTTGCCTGGAAAGAGGGGCACATAAGCCCTTCTTTTTTGCGGCATTGCGCATTGCCATTGCACATATCTGCAGCTAAAGCCAGGCCTCCTTCTCTAGAAAAATCTAAAAATGTGGGGATTGTGCGTTGGACTGTGCCGGGATTTAAACGCAAATGCTCCAGCAAGTCTTGTCCATTAACGACCTTGCCAGGATTCATGAGGTTTTGCGGATCAAAAGCCTGTTTAAGCTCTAAAAAAGCGCGGTAGACTCTTGGGCCGTACATTTTAGGATTTAACCAACTGCGCACCATCCCGTCGCCATGCTCGCCGCTAGGGGAACCGCCGTATTGCAATAGTAAGCCAGCTACTTCATTCATCACCTGCTGCATAATGGCCAGTTCATCAGGATCCTTTAAATTAATGTAGGGACGAATATGCATGCAGCCGGAGCCTATGTGGCCATAAATGCCGGCTTCTTTGCCATGTTTTTTTAGGCAGGCAATAAAGTCTGTCATAAATTCAGAGAGGCGTTGGGGCGCAACCGATATATCCTCGATAAAAGCAATAGCGCGGCTATAGCTTCGCTTAGATAGCAATAAGCCCACCCCAGCCTTTCTAACAGACCAAACACTTTCCATTGTTTCGGCAATAGTTGTAGCGAAGGCGTGGTAGCCTATATGGTTAGCCTGGACAAAGCTTTGAAAGTCGGCCAGCTTTCTTTTAAGGAGAGCTTCAGAAGCCTCTTCGAATTCTATAGCAAAAATAGCTGCCGGTTTGCCATGCAGCCAGCTAAGCTTCCCTCTTAAGGCGGGAGAAACTGCACCTGCCTGTAAAATGTGCGAGTCAATCATTTCAAGAGCTATCGGTTTCCACTCCAGTATGCTGGTTACAGTTTGCAGGCCCTTTAGCATATCATGAAAATGAAGAAGCACCAGGCCTACATTTTTAGGCAGGGGGGAGAGTCCGATTTTTAGTTTTTGTATTACGCCCAGCGAACCTTCGGAGCCTGCAATGAGCTTGGCAGGATTAAAAGTCCCGCTGCTTGCGATTAACTCATCTAAATTATACCCTGAAACTCTTCTAGGAATTTTTGGGAATTGCCTTGCTATATCGGCTTTGTATTCTTTTTTGATATGCAAGAGCGCTGCAAATATTTCCTTGAATTTGCCGGCTGCTGCTTGCTGCTCTACTTCAACCCAGCTCATTTCCTTTAATATAAGCACTCTTCCATCAGCTAGTAAAAGTTCCACTTCAAGAATATGGTCTGCCATTTTTCCATAAAGCAATGAGCGGGAACCTGCCGCATTGTTGGCTAGCATGCCGCCTAAAGTAGCCCGGTTTCCTGTAGAGGTGTCAGGGCCGAGTCTAAGGCCATGCGGATGCAAAATTTCGTTTAATCTATCCTGGACAACCCCTGGCTGGCAAATAGCATAGTTTTCTGAGGTGTTGATGGATTCTATCCGGTTTAAATATTTTGATGTGTCGAGAATTAATCCTGTGCCAAGGCAGCCTCCTGTAATCCCTGTAGCTGCCCCCCTGGCGATGATCGGAATTTTATGCATAGCGGCAATAGCAACAGCTGCTTGGAGGTCTTTCAGATGTTTGGGCACGCATACTGCCATTGGAAGCACTTCATAGATGGAAGCATCAACGCTATAAATAGTACGCGAGATATGGTCGGAATGAATTTCGCCTTCTATCGCCTGACGCAGGTCTTTAATAGACATCTTTCAAAACTCCATTTGGTCGTTAAAATTGCCCTTTTTGGCAGCTTTTCCGCAAAATTTTTCAACCATGTATAGCAACATGCCCTCAAAATTTTTCGGAAAAGCTGCTCAAAAATGCCTAATTATCTCAACCAAAGCAAGTTTTGAAAGATGTCTAATAAAGTTATTCATCTTTTTGAAAACTATATATGGGGCCAAGGTCGAGAATTTGGGTCAATTTATCCAATGTCCTATAAACTTCATCAAGCAGGTCGGGATCTTGCAGATCCACTATGGAAAACTGTTCCCGGTAGTGGTTTGTTATCCAATTTTTCAGTTCAATATACAGTCCATCGGTCAGCATCAGGGAAGGGGGGATTTGCTGCAGTTCAGCCGGGGTTAAAACAACCCTCAGGCGCAAACAGGCAGGGCCGCCGCCATTGCACATGCTTTGCCTTAAGTTTGTGAAAAGCACCCGCTTGATTGGCGAGTTTGGTTTGGCGAGTAATAGCTCTAAGTATCGGGAAACTATGGAGCTCTCCTGGCATTCTGCGGGAGCTAATAAAAGCATGCCATCGTCAGTATTTAATAATTGGGAATTAAAAAGATATGCAGCAACAGCTTCCTTTAAAGGAACTTCCTCTTCTTTTACTTCTATAATATGAAGGGGCTTGCTTGTTATTTTCTCATACTTATGGGCAAGATCTGCCAGCACCGCTTCCTGCTCTAAATAAGCAAGTTCATGGCAGAAATACACGTTGCAATTTCCCACGCCAATTACATCATTGTGGAACACTCCTGAGTCAATTGCTTGGGGGCTTTGCTGCGCATAGACTACTAAGTTTTCAGGAATGTTGTGTATTCTGGCGATGGCCTGAAAGGCTTCAAACGTTTGCCTGCCGGGAAACCGTATGGGAGCGATTACATTGGCTTTAAAGCCATAACGGCCATAAACAAATAAATGCACCCCTTTTTTGCCGTATTCTTCGCAAAGCCGCGTATGATTTGCGGCTCCCTCATCTGAAAAAAAAGAGCCTTGCATTAGTGGAGGATGCACGCAAAAGAGATCGTCATTATAAAAAATAGTTTGAAATAGATTGTAGTTAAAATCAGCCTCTATGGCACGATGAAACTTGGTTGCAAGATTTGCTGGCGTGATGTGGAATTTATGATCTTCGCTATCAACTGAAGGGGTAATGGTAGCAGCATTTGCTGTCCACATGGAAGCTGCCGAACATAATGAAGCAAGGATTTCTGGAGCCTGTTTGAACGCATTGCAAAATATTTCCTGATCAGTGCCTTTAAAGCCTATTTGCAATAAGGCTGGAAGATAAGGCCGTTCGTGAGGCGGCAGCACAGCTTGTTTAAAGCCAAGTTTATGCAGCGTGTACATTTTTTCAAGGCCTTGAAGCGCTGCTTCTTTAGGGTTGGATAAATTCCCTTTGTTATGCTCGGAAGCGAGATTTCCGTGCGACAATCCTGCATAGTTATGTGTAGGCCCAATTAGCCCGTCAAAATTTACTTCATATGCCATAGCTACTCTAAGTTAACTCCAGGAATGCTTTTAGGAGGCAGATTATTGGGCTCAACTTCTAGTGAAGCGATAGGATAAGCGCAGTAGTCGGCTGCAAAAAACGCGCTTGGACGGTGATTGCCGCTATTGCCGACGCCGCCAAAAGGCGCTGCGCTGCTTGCTCCTGTTGTAGGCGCATTCCAGTTAATCACACCTGCATGCACGAGCCTGTAAAATTCATCGAACTCTTCTCTTTTATCACTTAGCAAGCTAGCAGATAAACCATACTTAGTCTGGTTGGCTTTATCAATGGCTGTTTTTAGATCAGGTACATAGGTAAGTTGAAGCAAGGGCCCAAAAAATTCTTCATCGGGAAGGTCAGCGGCATCGGTGACATCTATTAGCCCTGGAGTAACTAGGTTGCTGGCAGTACCAATCTGTTCGAGCTTTACCAAAGGCGCACCGCCTTTAGCTTGCAATAGGGCCTGGGCTGTTAATAAACGCACCACTGCAGCCTCGTTAATTAAAGGCCCCATGAAGGGTTCCGGTGATTGATTGTAATAGCCCACCTTTATGGCTGCAATTGCCTTGACCAAAGCCTCTACGAAAGTCCGCCCTTCTTTGGAATCAATGACAATTAATCGCCTGGCGCAAGTACAGCGCTGGCCGGCGGTGATAAATGCAGACAAAAGCGCGGCGTGGATGGCATTATGCAAATTATCAACTTTCGAGACAACTAGAGGGTTGTTGCCGCCCATTTCCAAAGCAAGCATTTTACCGGGAGTTTTAGCAAAGGTTGTGCTTAAGGCAACCCCTGCCCTAAAACTCCCGGTAAATAATAAGCCTTGAATGTCCTCATTTTGGGCCAAGGCCGCTCCAATGGCGCTTGGCCCTTGCAATAAATTAAACACTCCGGCGGGCAAGCCGGCCTTTTCAAAGCATTCGGCCATCAGTTTGCCAACAAGCGGGGTCAGTTCGCTAGGCTTAAAAATGACTGTATTTCCGGCCAAAAGTGCTGGAACGATATGTCCGTTAGGGAGATGTCCCGGAAAGTTAAAGGGGCCTAATACAGCAATGGCGCCGTGCGGTTTATATCTTGTAACAGAATGGCCATTAGGAGCCTCTATGCTAGAATTTTTACACCGCTGCCGGTATGCCTCAATTGATAGGGGAATCTTGTTGATCATGGAATCTACTTCAGCAGCGGATTCCCATAAAGGCTTGCCTGTTTCTTGGGAGATGGCCAACTGCAATTGGGGCTTGGCGGCTGCTAATTGCTGCTTGTAGTTATCAAGATAGGCGGCGCGTTCTTCAAATGAGATTTTTGACCAGCCTGGAAATGCCGCAACCCCGGCACTTACAGCTCTTGAAACATCGTTTGGAGAGGCCATGGATCCTTGATAAATCACTTCATTGGAAGCTGAATCCTTTGAGAGCATCTTCCTGCCATATCCGGATACCCACTTGCCGGAGATAAATAGATCTTGCTGCGACATATTAGGCTTTAATTTGCAGGTTTGGGGCATATCTAATGGATGAGCCGATCTTAATATCCAAAGCTTTTGCTGTTGCTTCTGATACTACAACATGTTCCGGAGTAACGCGGATCAAGCTTCCCAAACAGGCCCTAAATGTCGGGAACGGCCGGCTGATCAGATAAGCCGTTTCGTTGGAAATTTCGCGGTCAATATTATCCACAATAGCTTGATAACTATTCTTAATGGTGTGGAGTTGAGAAGTGTGTGCTTCTATTCGAGGGCCGCCGTCCATAATGTCAATATCGTTGGTTTTTTGAAATCCTTCATGCAGCAGCATCTCAAGGGCAGGACGGCTGCGAATATGAGGTTCTCCTATTGCCTCTTGAGCTTCTTGACTTAACAATGATGCATAAATAGGATGCCTCGGCAAAAACTGCGGAACAAATGTTTTATCGCAACTCATCATGGAAGCTAAAGTTACAAAATCCACATTAAAAAATGGCCTGCCTGTAGCCTGCCAGAATGGGCTATAGTCTTTGTCATCGGTCATTCCGCGGATGACAGCCGTCATTTTTTCCTCAAAAAATTCTGCATTATCAGCTATGAACAGCATCCTGCTAAATGAGAGCAAATGCCCCAGGCCTGCCTTCCGCTTTTCCGGAAGAAGATAGAGGCTGCAGAGTTCAGAGTATGGTTGCTGCACGGTGATTGGCACGAGCAGCAGGAGTTCTTTTGAGATTTTATCTATGGAAGTTTCCCTTGTTTCTTTTTGTATATTGTAAAAAAACAAGGGATTATGTGCGCCTGTGGAGGCATTTATACCCGATATACCCACGATCTCTTTAGTTTCTTCATTTTCAAGAACAAATAAAAATATCTTCTCTTTTGGATTCTCTAAGGTGCCATTAAAGGACTTAATCGCCTTGCTCAATTTTTCCTTTAAATGTTTATGGTCTTTCGGCAAGCTGGTCACTCCTACATGGGCTTTGAAGGCCATTGATTCATAATTTTCAAAGTCCTTTGCTTCAATTTGTCGAACGATCCACATAGAATTACCCTTCCTTTTCGTGAATTTGCCGCAAGGTTTGTTCAATCACTTCAACTACAAGGTCGATTTCGTGCAGTTCTATTGCACCTGAGGGAATTAAAAAACGGATGCGGGTAGGTTCCGAACCTGCAACAAAACCTATGACTCCCTTTTCAAATAACGCCTGGGCAAAAACTGCTGTTTTTACCGGATCTCCCTTGCAAGTTGTAAAAGCAGCCATGGCTCCTATGCCAAAAGGGCCTTCGATAGATTCTGGATAACGTTTTTGCAATCCTGTCATAGCTTCTGCAAAGCGTCTTTCGATCTGTGCATTTTTTCCGTCCGGGCCAAAATATTTTCCTTGCAACAGATGTTCGATAATAGCTTTGGAGGATTTTATCGCCGCAGTGCTTGAGGTAAAGGTTTGGCTCAGCAGTCCGGGCCCCGGAGCCATTTCTTTGCGGAATAAAGTAGCGCAGGTTTGCGAGAGTTTGCCAAGCGATACAATATCGGCATATTCTTGCAAATTATAATGCTGGAATGCAAATAGGCTGTTAGTCCTGCCAAAAGTTTGCACCTCGTCAAAAAATATGGCAATTTGATTGTCTTTGCAAATAGCCAGCAATTCGATGAAAAATTCCCTTGCTGCTGTATAATAGCCGCCTTCACCCTGGATGAGCTCCATACAGAATAGGGCGTGTTGTTTAGGGTAGCGCTGTATATATTTCTTTAGGACATTTTTTGCTCGTAATGTGCTCTCTTCAGGTTTTTGCGGATCGTAAAATGGGATGTAATCCACTGGCAAAAAGTTGGGCAAGCCGATGCGGTATGCGGGTTTATCCGTTACTTGTGAAAGGGCTAGTGTCCTTCCGGCAAAACATCTTTCGAAGGCAAATACCCTAGTACTTGGGTTTTTTTTCTGAAAAGCAAGCTTAAAGGCGTTTTCATTAGCCATGGCACCTGAAGAACTTAAGAAGCAATGGTCCAGGCCGCTGGCTTCAATAAGCAGTTTGGAAAGCTCCATGGCATCGGCATTTTGCTGAAGATGCCCTTGCATAATAATATCGCTTAAAGCTGATTCAAAAGCAGCTTCAAGCAGCAATGGATGGCTATGGCCCAAAAAATGCACTCCTATGCCAGTTATAAAATCGTATTTTACGCTGCCGTCAAGCAATTCAACCAAAGCTCCCTTGCCGATGCCGCTGCCTAGATAAGGATAATAGAGTTTAGCTCCGCGATAAGAGGCATACTCCTTCAGTAAAGCCTCATAGGAAGTTTTTTTTGATGGCAGCGGGGGGCGGATTCCCGTAATTTGTTTTTGGCAATCTTTTAAAGTTTCCAGTAAAAGTTGTTTAGCCCGGGCCGTCCTGGGATCAGAAATTAACTGCTGGGCTACAAGTTCTTCGCTCATGATTTTCTTTTTTTGGGTAATTTAATTTCGCCATTGGCTATCTTCATCAAAAACAGCGCTGAAAGCTGTGTCCGTTCAATCAGGCTGGCGTTTTCTATGTATTCCTGATGGGTATGCAACTGCCCGCCAATTGGTCCCAGAGTATCAAGAGTGGTGAGTCCTGCATCTGCTAAAAAACAGGCATCACTTCCTCCGCCGCTTGGCTTCCACTTCAGCGATAGTCCCAAATCTGCTCCGCAAGAACATAATTGAGAAAACATGGCCTCAGTATCCTTATCAATTTGCTTTGGAGGACGTGTGGAAGAGACTTCCAGACTGAAATTCAACCCCTCTCCAGATGAGGAGAGTGTCAGCTCTTTAATTTTTTGTAAATATTCTGCAAGCGTCTCTTGTTTATTTGCACGCATATTAATCTTTGCAGAGGCAAAGCCGGGGACAATATTGGTGGTGCTGCCTCCCTGAACAGTTCCGATATTAAGTGTGAGATCATTTTCGGCTTGATTCATATTGTCAATAGCGATAAGGATTTTTGCCAAACCCACGATGGCATTTTTTCCGAGGTGAAAGTCTCTTCCAGCATGAGCAGCCTTGCCAAAAGCCTGAAGGCTGGCATTAATGATTCCTTTTCTGCTGCTTACAAGCTGTCCATCTGAAAAACAAGGTTCATATACTAACCCGAGATCATAAACTGAAGCGCGGCTGTAATAGGCATTTTTCGATCCCATTGAGGAAATTTCTTCATCAGGGTTAAGAAATACTTCCCAGCCTAAATTTGCAGCAAATGGACTGTTTTCAAGTATCTTTAGAGTATAGAGAATGATAAGGATGCCGCCTTTCATATCTGCTACGCCAGGGCCGATTAATCGCTCTTTTGAATACTGCGTGCGCAGAAAATCACTGGGCGGCGAAAATACGGTGTCGAAATGCCCGGCTAAGAGAATTTGAATAGGGGCTTCAGCTCTTTTTCTAATGGAAATTGCTGGCGAGACCCCATTATCCAAAGCCTCTTCTTTAATTTCGCCGCCAAGAATGCTAAAGGCTTCCTTGAGTTTGCTGCGCATTTTTTCCAGGCCTTCCGGATTATAGGAGCCGGAATTCGTTTCACTCCAGTCAACCAAAACTTTGAGCATCTCTTCGAGTTTGCCTGAAAGAGGCTTTAGGTGTTCTTCATACATGCTTGTCATTGTTTTTTGTTCCTAGTGTCTTTTGAATGTGGTTGCAAGTTCACTTGTCAATGGACAAACGACCTTACGACACCATTGGATCATAAGGTCCATGGCGTCGTTAAGGTCCTTTTTAACTCTGTAATAAGAATCTTATAAAAAAATAACTATATAATACAGATCCGCAGCTTGCAATTGTTAATATTTATATCTTTATTTGTATAAATTTATTCTATCATGTAATGTGACATATGCAAATTCCATGGGCCTTTTGGAATTACATCTGAAGATGATCCCATGGTTTAAGTTTATCCTAGCCAGGAGTTGCTGTGTCGAAGTTAGATAGAGACCGGTTAATCAAAGAAAAACTTGAAAAAAGTAACGATTGTTATGTGTTAATAACATGCAACTATCGCGATGATGGAAAAATGGATGTTTCTTTGGACTATCAGGGAAATGAAACCTTAGTCTCGTATTTATTAGATGGAGCAAAGGCTTCTGTGGATGAACAGCTGGAGCAGGCTGAAGAAACACATGAAGCGATTTCTTAGATAGAATGTTAATGCTGTTATTTTACTGCGGGCAAAAAAGGCTGGCTTGCAGTTATGAATGCATTGTAGAGATACTTCCTCTAGTGGCATTACAGACATCAATAGAGCTTCCTTCATTAGCAGCAGGCATTTTAAACTATGGAGGAAAGCTTATCCCAGTATTTGATCTTTGTGAAATTCTTGAGAATCGCAGATCTGAGGATTTGATGCATACGAGAATTTTGCTGCTGAAGTTATCGCAATCTGCAATTTATGGCTTAATTGTGGAAAAAGCAGTACTCACTTTTCAGGCTAAATCCGAAGCATTTCACTTTGCTCTCTTAGAAGAAAACCCCCACACATTTTTAAAGGGAGTTGCAAACGGATCTGAGGGTGCTATTCAATTGTTTGATGTTCAAGAGTTTTATAATCAATATGTGCACGCTGAAAATTAAATAAACATTCATGCCTGATAAATTCCTTAAACCCATCCAGCAGCTTCTTAAGCAGAAGATTGGTTTAGAACCAAGTCTGGTCAATACTTGGATTTGGCGGAAAAATATTTTAAAAAGAATGGAGGCCAACGCCTTCCATGCTTCCCAAGATTATTATCATAGACTTTTATGCTCAGGAAAAGAACTTGAAGAATTCATAGAATTATTTTTGGTGCCCGAAACTTGGTTTTTTCGGGAAGAAAAGGGTTTGGAGTTTGCTGTTGAACGATGTGTGCACTTATTAAGGAGCGGCCGGCGTGATCTGGCAATTGCTTGCATACCCTGTTCATCCGGAGAAGAACCTTATAGTCTAGCTATGGCCCTATTTGAAGCAGGCTTGAAGGGCAGTCAGTTTAAAATCGAAGCCTTTGATATAAGTAAAAAAGGGATTAAAAAAGCTAAATTGGCATTGTATGGGAGCTATTCATTTCGCGGCAGAAATGAGATGCTTAAGAAAAAATATTTTAATTCCCATCAAGGCAATTTTCTTTTAAAGAAAGAGGTGATTCATCAGGTTCATTTTGAGTATGGAAATCTACTGGATCCGCAGTTTTGTAAAAAAGGTCCTTATGATCTCATTATTTGCCGCAACCTCCTTATCTATTTTTCTAAAGAAAATCAACGGCAGGCGATTGAAAACTGCCTTCAGGTGCTTGTATCAGATGGCGTCCTGTTATTAGGTCAGGCAGAAGGAGCTATGGTCGGTAAAGATTCAGGATTTACTGCACTAACCAAGCCGCCTATTAATGCCTTCATTCCAACTAAGCACACAAAGCCGGCTGTCCCAATAGTTCAAGAAACAAGCCAAAAGAATGCCTCCAAGCCGATAGAGCTTAAGCAGTCAATCTCGATATTAGCAAAAGCGCGCGCGCTGGCAGATGCGGGTTTGCTTGAGGAAGCAAAAGCCTTATGTCAAAAACGCTTAAAAGAACAAGATACAGACGAAGAAGCTTATTTCTTATTAGGGATAATAGCGCATGCTGAAAACATGGAAAAAGAAGCTGAAAATTATTTCCATAAAACGATTTATCTCTCTCCCAATCATTGCGAGGCTTTAGTGTACCTCGCTCTTTTAGCTGACAGAAAAGGGGATGTCAAAAAGGCTGAATTATATAAAAGACGCGCTCTAAAAGCTGTAAAGTCTTAACCTTTTTTCTTGTCCTGCAAGGGGAGGATGGTCTATATCGTAGACCATGGATGAACATGAGTTGATTAAAATAGAACCTTCTCCGGCATTAACACTCTTAAATCGTCCGCTACCTCATGATTATAAAGATTCCTGGACTAATATTCTGGTGCAGGAAAAAAATGTTTATAATTTAGAGCTTGAAGAACTTTATTTGTTTTTTCGTCTCAGAAGCGAATTTTTTGCTCTCTCAGCAATCACCCTTAAACAAGTTAGCGAAGTTCGGAAAATTCACGCTTTACCCCATGCAAAAACTGCAGCAGTCAAAGGCATTGTCAATATTTACGGACAAATCAAAGTGTGCGTATCTCTAGAAAATCTCCTGGAACTAGCTCCAGCAGAAACTGTAAATACAAACTCAATTACTTATAGCCGCATGATTGTGATTGAAAACAGCGGGCAAACCTGGGTATTTGTTGCCGATGAAGTGCTTGGCTTGCAAAAAATTGCCCACTCCCGTTTTGAAAATGTCCCAATAAATTTGCATAAATCCTCAGTAAATTTTTTAAAAGGAATTCTGTCTTGGGAAGGTAAAAGCATTGGCATTTTAGATGAGGAATTAATGTTCTCCAGTTTACGCAGGAGAATATTATGAGTGAAGGGGCAGATAAGGGATATGCAGGCGCTATTTTCGAGCTATTTCAAGAGGATTTAAAAAAACATGTCGACTCCCTGAATAAACAAATGGAGTGCTGTAAAGATCCTTCTAACACATTAACGGCCTTAGAAAAAATGGCAGATATTTGCCGGCAGTTAAAAAGCAGTGCTTTTGTGGCGCAAATTAAACAACTCGGGGACCTGGCTAAGCAGTTAGAGAACTTTTTTACCCTTAGCTTAAAGCATAAGTGGAAATGGGGCGCAGCGCATGAAAATTTAATTCAAGAAATCATATATTTATTGGAAACAATATGCTCGACTCCTTTTATTGAGATCCCTGCCTTTCTTAATTGCCAGGAAGCGGTAATTGCCGGACTGGAAGCCAAATTAAATGCTGCATGTAAAAAAGAAGGAGAGGCGCAAGAGATAGAAAAAGAAGAAGTCAAGCAGGCAAACGCCGTAAAAAAATATGATCCGGCCCTTCTCTTACTTTTTTTAACTGAACTTGAAACGCAAATTGCAGCAATAACCAATGGCATTTTAGCGCTAGAAAAGCAGCCCGATAACCTAGAAGCGCTAAGCGCTATGATGCGTGCCGCTCACTCCATTAAGGGGGCTGCCCGGGCAATAAATTTGGACTATGTTGTGAAGCTTGCGCATGCTGTTGAAGATTATCTTTTGCTCTTTAAAATGAAGGCAATTTCTTCAAAAGATACGGATAAAATATTGCATTGCATAGATATATTCTCAAGGCTTTTAAAAATCCCCCTGGAAAAGATTCCAGAGTGGATAGCGAATAACAGGGAATGTTTTGATGCCGCAACTGCCTGCCTAAAAGCCCAAGAAAGTTCGTTGCCTGTTGCGCTGGTATCAATAGAAAATGAACCAGCTGTCTCTGAAAAAAATATCCCTCTTAAAGCGCAGGATATGACTTCACAGGATCGAACTGTAAGGGTAACTGCGCAGAATTTAAATCGTCTCATGGGTCTGGCCGGCGAATCACTCGTAGAATCCTCTTGGCTGCAGCCGTTTAGCTCGGTTTTAATGACCCTAAAACGCTCCATGGGCACATTTTCAGATTCATTGAACCAATTAAGAGAGGCAGCGCAGAGGCATAAAGCCGGCGCAGAATTTGAAGCCGCCCTTTCTAACTTACAGCATCTAAGTCATGAATCGCAGCAAAATCTTACAGCCCGCTTAGGGGAATTTGAGATGTTTATCCGACGCCATCATAGTCTTTCTGAACGTTTTTACCAGGAAATTGTAGATATTCGCATGCGCCCCTTTGCAGATGGAGTTGAAGGATTTCCTCGTATTGTCAGGGATTTGGCAAAGCAGCTTGGTAAAAAAGTGAAGCTTGAGATTCAAGGAAAAAACACCTCTGTAGATAGGGATATTTTAGATAAATTGGAAGCCCCCCTCACTCATTTGTTATGGAATGCCATCGACCATGGAATTGAAAGCCCGGAGCAGCGCTTAGCGAAAAATAAACCTGCCGAGGGAACTATCAAGATGGAAGCCAGGCACAAGGCTGGCAGCTTAGTCATTACAATTACTGATGATGGCAGGGGAATTGACCTGCAAGCCTTGCGTCAAAAGATCAAAGAGAAAAAAATGGCTGACGATGCCTTCGTCGAAAAACTGCATGAAAGCGAGCTGATTGAGTTTATCTTTTTACCCGGGTTTTCTACCTCGCAAAGGGTAACTGAAATTTCAGGCAGAGGAGTAGGGTTAAATATTGTTCACAAGATGTGTCAAGAAGTAGGCGGGGCAGTTAAAGCATACAATCAAGCAGGTTTGAGCTTAAAAATTGAGATTCATTTGCCAATTACCCTTTCTGTAATCCGATGTCTAATGGTACACATATGCGGCGAGGTTTATGCCTTCCCTCTTTCTAGGATAGATAGAGCTTTGCATATTCCTAAAGAAGAAATACGCCACATGGAAGGCAGGCAATATTTTAGTTATTATCACAAAAATATTGGCCTTATTGAAGGAAGCGAGGTTCTTGAGCTCTCTGGTAATTCCCTGCATAATGAAACTTTGGCTGTTGTGATATTTAGCGAAAAACAAAGTTCTTATGGCATGCTTGTCGATTGTTTTTTAGGAGAAAAAGACCTTGTGGTCCAAGAATTAGATACCCATTTGGGAAAAATTCGCGATATTTCCACAGGGGCCATACTGGAAAATGGCAGCCCTGTGCTTATTCTAGATGTTGACGACCTTATTCAATCGATTGACAAATTGCTATCGCAAGGAAGTTTAAAGACGGTTACGTATCAAACAGCAACGGCAATTCGTGAAAGCGCCAAGCGCATTCTTGTTGTCGATGATTCTATCACCGTTCGTGAGGTGGAGTGCCGATTATTACAAAATCATGGCTATAAAGTGGATACGGCGGTTAATGGCGTGGATGGCTGGAATGCCGTCCGCGTAGCAAAGTATGACCTTATAATTACTGATATCGATATGCCCCGCATGAATGGAATTGAACTTGTGAAAGCCATTAGGGCTGATTCTAAATTGCACAACCTTCCGATCATGATTATTTCCTATAAAGACCGGGAAGAGGATAAAAAGCTAGGGTTGGCTGCCGGCGCTAATTATTATCTAACGAAGAATAGTTTTCACGATGATGCCCTTTTAGTGGCGGTTGAAGATTTAATCGGTAAATCAACACCATACCAGGATGAACATGCAGAAGCCCCCTTCTAATATTAGACATCTTTCAAAACTCCCTTTGGTCGTTAAAATTGCCCTTTTTGGCAGCTTTTCCGCAAAATTTTTCGACCATGTATATTTACATGCCTTCAAAATTTTTCGAAAAAGCTGCTCAAAAATGCCTAATTATCTCAATCAAAGCGAGTTTTGAAAGATGTCTATTGATGTCACTTACAGTCTATCCACAAAAATGCTTTCTCCAAATCAAGAGCATGCGATTGTTGTGCTGCTAATTGATGATCAGGCCATTATTGCTGAGGCTATTAAGCAAATGTTAGAAGGCCAGGAAAATTTAGTGTTTCATTATTGCAATGACCCGTCGCAAGCTTTGATGCTTGCAGCCCGCATTATGCCTACCGTTATCTTACTGGATCTCGTAATGCCGGATGTAGAAGGGCTGGTGCTTGTTAAATATTTTCGGGCAAATCCTCTCACGAATAATATCCCTTTGATAGTGCTCTCCAGCAAAGAAGATCCTAGAGTGAAAGCAGAAGCTTTTGGATGCGGCGCCAACGATTATATAGTGAAGCTGCCGGACAAAGTGGAGTTGATTGCACGCATTATTTACCATTCTAATAGCTACATACGCCTATTAGAAAGGAATGAAGCTTATGAAAAACTGTCAGAAAGCCAGCGAATCCTGACAGCTGAGTTAAGCGAGGCAGCTGAATATGTAAAGTCGCTTTTACCATCGCCTGTGACAGGAGAAATTACTGCTAATTGGAAGTTTATTCCCTCAAAACAGCTGGGAGGCGATATTTTTGGCTACCATTGGATAGATGAGGAGAATTTTGCTATCTACTTACTGGATGTGTGCGGGCATGGTATTGGAGCTGCTATGCTGTCTATTTCTGTAATTAATGTTCTTAGTTCCCAAAATCTTTCCGAAACAGATTTTTTAGACCCTAAAGATGTGCTGTCCTCGTTAAATGCTAAATTTCCCATGGAAAGGCATAATCAGATGTTTTTTACTATTTGGTATGGGATATATAACAAAAAAAAACGCACTCTTTGTTTTTCAAGCGGAGGGCATCCTCCAGCTTTGCTGCTGTGCGGCCCCTCTGAAGAGCAGCTTACATTGCATGAGCTGACCTCTAAAGGCATGGTGGTTGGAGGGCTGCCTGGAATAGAGTTTGAAAACGGCGCTATTACTTTGCAACAAGTGAACCGTCTCTTCTTGTTCAGCGATGGCGTTTTTGAGATCAGGAAAGCTACTGATGAAATGATGCAATTTTATGAATTTTCAGAGTTGGTAAAAAAAAATAAGAAATTAGACCCTTTATTTGCCAATCTACAGCAATTTCATTCCGGCACACACTTTGATGACGACTTCTCTTTACTCGAAGTGGATTTTTCTTAGTTTTTCTTTGCTCTCCAACCCCTTTTGTGTATAATCTGCGGTATCTTTTAGGTGGTGCCAGTGGAAAAAATGCAAGTTAAAGTCGAACAACAGGTCTGTTTTTGGGCGGTCCTTGGCCCATTCATAACAATTTTAGCATTAGGCGTAATCTCACTGAGGATGCTTTCTTCAGGTGAAGTATATCTTGCTTTAGCTGCAATTATAGGCCTTCCTGTTTGTTGGAAATGGAAGCGTGTAGGTTTAGCGCTAGCTTTTTGCTTGCTAGTGGCTTTGCTATTGTTTGGCATAGCTGCCACCCCTGTAGATCAAAGATTTTGGTTGATTGGCATGGCTATGGCCATTGCGATCTCGTTCATTGTCACATCGCTTTCTTTAGAGGAAGTTTCAGCTATTATACATGGAGTCCAGCAAGAGTCTGAGTATCGCAAAGAGCACTTATGGAATTTAGATGAGCGCTTGCAAACTATCCAAAACCAGCTTGAAAAAGAGCGTAAATCTTGGGAAGCGCAAAGCGAGAAAAGTCAGCAGTTTTGGGAGTTGTTGACAAACGAACAAAAAGCTCAGAATGAACAGCTGCTGAATAAGAATAGAGCTTTAGAGCTTGCCAATCAGGCAGCTCAGCAGCAGCTTGAGCTGCTGCATGTAAAACAGGCAAGCCTGGATTTTGAACTTAAAAAACAGATTGAAGCTTGCGCTGTGCTTGATGCCTCGCTGAAGTATAAGCAAAATGAGCTTGAGCAAAAAGAAGCATTGTTTAAACAACATGACAGCCAAAAAGCACAGCTGCAGCAGCAATTACAGCAAGAAAAAGCAAAAGAGCAAGACTATCTCTCATCATTGCAGCAGGTTAAAGCCGAGCTCGCGGCTGTTGCAATAGCAAAAGCAGAAACAGAGGCGAAGATGACCGAGCTTGAGCAGAAGCTGCAAGCTGTCAAACCAGAATTCAGCCATTACCTCTATGAGCAACTAAAGAGGCAGTTTGCTGAAAAGCAAGCTATGCTGGATAGCACCCGTCAAGAGCTATTCAAAACTAAGGAAGCTCTAATGGTTGTATTGCAAAAAGTTAAAGAGCGCCGCTCAGAGTGTTCGCAGATGGAATTAAGCGACATCGAGCGGCAATACCAAACCGAAATAGAAGCTCTTGAGGAAATTATCCGGCAAGACCGCCAAGAAATTGATGAGCTCTATCAACTCATTGCTTGTACTATAAAGTGTGAATCAGGCGCTTAAATGGATAATAGACAATAGGGGACGCCATGGACCTTATGAGACAGTTGCAAAAGTCAGATTTAGCTATATCAAATGACATTATGGACCTTAACGACGCCCAAAGACATTTACGACAAGCAATTGGCGCTTAGTTCATTAAATCCATAAGGTCCATTGTCCATTTAAGCGCCTCACCCAGACTTATGCAACTGTCTCTTATGGACTTAATGGACTAAGATCCTGTCAGGGTCTAAGCGTCCAATTCAGACTTTAGGAACTCTCTATTATTCCCAAGGGGTCAGGATTTCATAGCCGGTTTCAGTGATCAGCAGCGTGTGTTCCCATTGTGCGCTGGCTTTGCCATCTGCTGTGCGGGCTGTCCAATGGTCTTTATCATCTATTACTGCCTCGGGCACCCCGGCGTTAATCATTGGCTCGATGGTGAAAATCATGCCAGGTGCGAGCGGGATCTCGGAATTATTATGGTAATGGCATACTTGTGGCGCTTCATGAAATTTTAAACCGACTCCATGCCCTACAAATTGGTGAACAACCGAGCAGTTTTTACTTTTGGCATGTTTCTCGATGGCATTGCCGATCTCGCATAACAAACTCCCCGGTCTTAAGGCGGCAATTCCTTTCATTAAGCACTCATATGCCGTGTCTACAACAAGTTTGCGTTCATGTGTCGTTTCTCCAACTTCTACCATGCGGCTGCAGTCGCCAAAATAGCCGTTTAAATTACAGGAAACATCAATGTTGAGAATGTCCCCTTTTTGGAGTTGCCTGTGATCCGGTATCCCATGGCAGATTACTTCATTCAGCGATGTACAAATGCTTTTTGGGTATGGTGGAAAGCCGTAATGCAAAGGTGCAGGCTTGGCGCCAGCTTCAAGATGTAATTTATGAGCATATTCGTTTAATTCGTGCGTTGTTATCCCTTCCTGTGCCATCGCAGCTGTTTTTGTAAGAATTTCTGCTGTTAATTGGCAGGCCTTGCGTATATGTTGTATTTCCCACTCATTTTTAATCACGATTTTGTAGCGTTTAAAGTATTCTTGCGGTGTCAGATAGAGTTTTTGCCCTTCCTGCGGATAATGGCATTTTTTCCATTTCCTGCCGCTGCCGCACCAGCAGCTATCATTTCTGCCTGCCGCCATTATGCACGTCCTTTATTAATAAAAAAATCCGAGAAAGTCATTTCGCCAGGCAAATGCATGCTGCCGTCCTCTGCTAGCACTACGGTGCCTCCTGCAGCACAAAAGCCTTGCAGCTTTCTTTTACCAGAGGAGGTGATCAGGCTTGGGCAAATAATTAAATAATCCACTCCATCCCATTCGGCTGTCAGCTGATTTTCAGCAATTGTCCTATAGGCGATGCTATTGGCTGCGAGCTGCATGAAAGCATGCTCTAAGCGCGCTGCTTGCGAAGGCTTACAGCAGTTTGCAGGAGGAATGCAAACAGCTGTTTGAAGCGGTTCATTGCTGCAGTTTTGGGAATAGCCTTCTTTATCCCAGTTTAGCCCGTAATGGGGGATTGGCGAATGGGTTAAAGCAAGGCAAAATCTTTCATAAATTTCGCTGTGAGTGGCTAGATGAAACTGCAAAGGACTTTGTAAAAGATTTGTATCTAAACAAACAAAGGGAAGCAATGCGTCTGGCAGGGAGCCAAGCAGCATTTCCAAATAGGTGATGCAGGCGGTACGGCAAAATTGTTCAAGCAAGAAAATTCCCTTAGGGCTTGCATTGAACAATTCTGGGGTACAATTTTTATAATCGCCAATTAACAGGCCTGTTTCATTTTCTAGTTCCTGAATATCCGCAAAATGATCACTTAACCAGCCTTGGAAGTTTTCAATGCTTTTACGGTTCCAATAAAAGCTTTCGGCATAATTGGCCGGGCCTTTGTAAAGGGAGGCCCCGAATGTTGCTTTGTGAAAATCTTTCCAAAGGGTTGCGCGAAAATGGTCTAAGGCTAATGACAAGGCTTTATACTGCACTTCGCATTCCAAAGAATTTTCCAGATCGCCGAACAGTCCAAGATCAAGCTCCCAAAATATTTTTTTGTTGCCGGCCGCTGCTTGTTCGGCCTGCTGCTTGGCTGCCTTCCAATTTAAGTCGGAAGTTTGTCTGCAGTTTAGGGAAATGCTTACACAATTACTATCTGCATGGTCATTAAATCCTAAATTATTGGCAATTTTGGGGTGAAAAGGTTCGCTTCCATGCATGAAATAGGGGCGTACCCAATTAAAGCGGAGCTCTTCTTCTAGGTTTTCTTCAAGATCTATGGTCATATATCCTGCAAAAATAATGTTCTGTTTTTGAGAGATCTATTTGTTTAATAAATAGGGCAATTAAGTTATTTGGTGTTGCCGCCTGGAACTGCAGCCAGTTTAAAACTCTTTCTTGAGGACGCAATTTGGGATGCAAAAGATTGTTTACAAAATGCAAAGCAGATCCATCTAACTGTAGTTGGTGCAGGTATTTTGCTTTGGCGTGCTTAGCAATTAGCTGAAAATATTTAGAAACCAAGCGAGGTGCTTTTATCTTCTGTTCTTGTTGCCAAAGGGCATTCATGCAGTGCAAATCGTCGTTGAGATGCAGCAGTTCGCTCCAGCTCGTTGGCAGAGTCTCCCAAGGAGAGAGTCTTAGCTTGTTAAGGGTATTTTCAGCCGCAGGAAGGGTCAATGTGGCAGTTATTCGAGAAAAAATCTGGGGAAAGGGGACTGCCAGAAGCTTATGGTATTCGTCAAGCTGGGAATAGTAGAGTTTTTCAGTCGGCCCTGCCACATAGGCTAAGGTAGGAAATAATGAGCTTTGTATAAGGGGGCGGCTTGCTGCGCTGCTGCTAAAATACTGCGGGGTTTCCTCAATTAATGTTATGACTTCAGCGGTTGTTAATTGCCTGTGTCCGATGGCATAGGTATTTTCTGCCGCTCTTCTTATTTTAATTCGCTGTCCTGCTGCAGTTTTAAAAAATAGATTAGGGCCGTTTAATTTTAAGGGGGTTGGCAGCTGCCTGGCCGCAAGTTGGTTCGTTGTTAGGGCAATAGCCTGTTCGATTTCCCTGCCGCGCAAGATTTCTTGTTTAAAATAGGGGGCGGCTAGTTGACGCAGGCAGAAGGGCTCAATAAACAATAATGGTGTATCTTGAAATAAACTTGCTAAAAGCCTTGCCATAGCTTCGGCAAAGCGCATATTGGGGCTCAGCCAGTCTGCAGAGAGTATATTAAAGCCTGCGAGCAGTTCTTTAAATTGTTTGAGGTGGGCCTCAGTGAGGAGCAGATCTTCTACGAAGCCGCCTTTGGGGAAAGAAAGCCGAAATTTCTGTATGTCGCCAGTTTGTTTGATCACATAGGTGTGGTCTATTTCTCCAATGTCGTGATCTTCTGTGGCTAACCAAAAAAGGGGGATTGCCCCTTCTTGCGTTGCCAGCTTTATTGCAGTAATAGCTTTTAAAATAAGGAGCAGGGGGCCTCCGGCAACTCCAAGCTGCTGCCCGGTAATGACATATAAACAATCTGGCTGCCAAAGCTTGCTTTTCCAGTGTGCGACTGCAGCTCTGTTGCCTATTTCTAGATTATATTTTTCTAAGATGGCCGCCAGCTCGCGGCGAGGGTAGGTTTTACTCAGGATTTGTTTGCGCACAGAAGAAAATGAAGCGGGCTCTCTGGGCTTGCTATTGTAGGTAAAGAGCTCCTCCATGATGCATTATGCCTTTCGAGTAAATTTATGAAAGTAAATGGTTTTTCCTTTGCTTTCCCATAATTCTCTAAAAAAAGAAGAGCCATATTCTATGTCTTCAGTTAGGAAATAGGGGGCCGGGTGGTAAGAAGCAAAAGCGGGGTGCTTAATGAATAAATCAATGATTTGCTTGGAATAAGCTGGTTCATCTGTGACCATCGTGACAGTCCCGCCAGGAAGTAATATGCGCTCTAATTCAACTAAAAAGCGGGATTGAATTAACCTGTGAGGGGCGTGGCGGCGCTTTGGCCAAGGATCAGGAAAGTTTATATAAACTTCTTGTACTGAAGATGCCGGGAAGTAATGCTTGGACGCGATGTAAGCTTCTCCGCAAATAATTTTTAGATTGCCGATAGTGTGGTTTGCTATTTTTGCCCGGATTTTTTTAACCCGGCTAAATAACATTTCAACAGCGACCCAATTGCTGTGTGGATCTGCTTTGGCTTTTTCTGCAATCCAAGTTCCATTGCCGCTGCAATACTCTAGTTTTACTGGTTGGTCATTGCCAAATAAGAGGGGCGCATGCCAACCCGGAAAAGTAAAAGAGGCAAGATCGCATTGTTTGGGGATATGCCAAATATGGTCAAAAATGCCGATTACAGGTTTTTCTGTAACAAATGGATATACTACATCTTCTGGTTTCATCTTAAGTCCTTGAAAAGAAAGGCAAGTATATCAGGTTAAGGCTCAGGTTGCTACCTTAATAATAGAAGAGACGCCTAATAAACAAGGACTCACCTTGATTATTATTCTTGGTTTGATGTATACGCGGGATAAAAAGGAGCATAACTATGATGACGGAAAGCAAAAATAAAATTGGCCGGATAGCATTTACCCAGTATGCTGCCTATAAAAAGTTGCAAGCATTAGCTGAGCATCCGATTGACCTTTCCCAAGAAGGCGTCTTGACGCCCGAAAGAGTGGATGCTTTTCTGGCAGAGTCTTGCGGCTATAAGCTGCTATTTGGCACGCAAAGGGTAACCAAAGAAGTCATCAGCGCTCTCCTTGAATTAGCAGAAGAGTCGCAAGTCCTGGAAAAGCTTAAAAAAATGCAGGACGGCGAAATTGTTAATATTATTGAAGGGTTCCCGAGTGAAAATCGCAACGTGCTGCATACAGCTGCCAGAGATTTTTTTGATACCAGAAAACGTTCTAAGGTTGTTGAAGAGGCCATTGAAAAATCCTTAAAGGAACACGAAAAGCTTAAAGCATTTCTTCAGAAAATAGATTCTGATAAGAAATTTACTGATGTGGTCAGTATCGCAATGGGAGGATCTGATCTTGGCCCTAAAGCAGTTTACTATGCCTTAAAATATCTGCAAAAACCTGGCAAAAATTTTCACTTTATATCTAACGTAGATCCTGATGCTACCGGGAAAGTTTTAAAAAATCTGAACCTTTCCAAAACCTTGGTGATTATCGGCTCCAAGTCCGGTACAACCATTGAAACAGCTTCCAACGAGGAATTTGTCCGCCAGCGCTTCAAAAAAGCCGGTTTAAAGCCAGAAGAGCATTTTGTCTCGATTTCCATGCCCGGGACCCCTTTAGACGATAAATCCCGTTATTTAGAATGCTTCCATATTTGGGACAATATTGGAGGGAGATTTAGCACATCTACTATGTTTGGAGGGCTATTGCTCTCGCTTTCCATTGGTTATGATAACTATTTTGAGTTTTTACGCGGCTGCAATGCCATGGATAAAGCTGCCCTCAATCCCGATTATAAGCAAAACCTGCCTTTGATGCAGGCCTTAATAGGTATCTGGAACCGCAACTTTTTAAATCATGCCAATCTGGCTATTATCCCTTATTCCGAGGCCTTATTCCGCTTTCCTGCGCACATTCAACAGGTTGATATGGAGTCGGATGGCAAGCATACCGATCGGCATGGTAATCGGGTGGATTTTGAAACAGGGCCGCTTGTTTGGGGTGAACCAGGCACAAGTGCGCAGCACTCTTTCTTTCAGTTGATACATCAAGGAACGACCATTGTACCCTTGGAATTTATTGCTTT
Organism: Verrucomicrobiota bacterium; assembly: GCA_023428915.1. GTDB lineage: Bacteria > Chlamydiota > Chlamydiia > Chlamydiales > JAEYWL01 > JAEYWL01. Next base: position 11,331 of record JAEYWL010000110.1, on the reverse strand, counting down.
CAAAGAATGCCAGTATGGGCAGGATAATCTGTACAAGGGGTCTACCAATCAACAGAAGTTGATTGCCAATTGCATTGCACAGGCCATTGCTTTGGCTCAAGGTCGTAAAAATGAAAACCCTAATAAAGATTTTGAAGGCAATAGACCTGTCTCTATTCTATTGGCACAAAAGCTGACTCCTTTTACAATGGGCGCTTTATTTGCTCTATATGAGCAAAAGGTTGCCATCCAGGGATTTATTTGGGATATTAATTCCTTCGATCAAGAAGGAGTTCAACTCGGAAAAGTCTTGGCTGAAAAAATAACTGAAGAGATCATAGCAGTGGAGAAAGAGGGGTTAAGCAAAGGCGGCACCTATCCACTGGGCGATGCTTACTTAAAACAACTGGATTCAATCCATTAATGACATATTTGTACCCTTTTCTTCTAGAGCTTCCTAAACCCAGCCAGCAATGCTGCCGCAGCAAAGAACCTTTGGCTGGGTTGGAATACCACACAGTATTGTTTGAGAATCCTGAAAAAGAGGGGCTTCTTAGGGAAGACTATTGCAAAGAGTGCTGGGAGCTTGTAAAGGCAGACAAGCAGAAAATAGTCAGTCATTGGAAAGCACGCATGCCCCATAAAGCGGTTGTTGTTAAACCTAAAAGTGATGCCGGCCCTTTACTCGATCGTTTAAAAGCCCTTTTAAAGGAGCCATCTGAACTCAACCAGGGCAAAGCCTATCTTTTAGCATTATTTTTGGTGCGTACCCGTAAATTCGCAACCAGGCAAGAAATAACTATACAGCAAGAAAAACACCTTATTTTTGAGAATCTAGAAACAGGTGAAACCTTTTGCATGCGCAAAATGGCTGCTAAAGAACTCGAAAAACCCGAATTAGCCGAAGCCTTAAACTTAATTTAAGTGACGATTTACCGAATCATCTTCTCATGTCCTTTATCCTTTTAAGGCTAATTCGTCTTTAGGAAATAATGGAATCACTATGTCTATAAGTGTAATATTAGATGAATTCAGCTGTTATCTGGCCACCGAAAAAGGGCTGGCACAAAACACCATTCATGCCTATCAAACAGATCTCATCCATTTTTATGAAAGCCATTCCAAAGAACTAGAGGCTGCCGACACTGAGATCATAGCCTTCCTCTCCAGCATGCGTACTAAAGGCTACGCTGATGCTTCAATTTGCCGTGCCATGATTACCTTAAAAGTATTTTTTCGCTTTCTATACAGGGAAGGAAAAATCGCAGTAAATATCGCCTCGCTGCTGGAAACGCCTAAAATCTGGCAGCTAATCCCTGAAGTGCTCACAGTTCAGGAAACGGAACAGCTCTTAAATATGCCCGACCAAAATTCTGAAAAAGGGGTGATGGATAGGGCGATTTTGGAAGTTTTATATGCTTCAGGATTAAGGGTATCTGAATTGTGTTCTTTAAAATATTATGAGGTTAGAGAATCACTTAAAAGCGGCTACCTTAAAGTTTTTGGCAAGGGAAGCAAAGAGCGGATTGTACCTATTAATGAACAAGCTATTGCTGCGGTTCATGCTTATATAGGTGCAGAGGAGAGGATTTTGGATGAAAAATCCCCGTTATTTAGGGGGCAGCGGGGGAAGCCTATTAGCCGCTGGTATGTCTATAATATTGTAAAGTTCTACGGCCAGCTGGCTGGGATTGCAAAAAATATTTCTCCCCATACCTTAAGACACTCTTTTGCGACCCACTTATTAGATAATGGCGCAGATCTAAGGATCATTCAGGAGCTGCTAGGCCATGCTTCTATAAGCAGTACCGACCGATATACCCATATCAGCAACAGTCATTTGCAAGCGGCATTTACAATGTGCCACCCCAGAAAGTAATACTATAGTAAGATAGTTTATCCGCGGAAATAGAGGAACTTGCCTTTCTGGCCGAAGGTTCTTTGTATGTAGTCTCCGAATGAGCCATAGCTTAAAAATGTTGCGGTAACTGCTAATAAGGGCATTACGAAGTACCCTGTGGTGATGGCCAGCATTTGGGCAGGCAGGGTAAAATTTTTCCAAAGTCCTACAATCTTTTTAGTGCGCTCAAGCAGCTTGACCTCATCGCCGCAAAAGACGCCAACAAAGAAGCTTAGGTAGCATAAGTTCGGACTGACGGAGAAGATAAATGTCATAAAACATGCAATTAACAGGCATTCAGCAACCCGTTTTATTTTTTCCAATAATGGAGTACATGCCCCTAAAGGGTGGATATAACTAATAATTGGAGAAATAAGAAATTGAAGGCTTTCTGTAATTTGTCTAATCATAAAGTAGGTAGTGTAAAAATAAACGAGTATTTTACCAACTTCAACTAAAAAGAAGCAAGTTCTGATGGTAATTTAACTTGCCAACAGAACTTGTTGGCAAGCTTTTAGACTTTAGATTGCTGCATCCGAATCAGCGGATTCTATTTGTCGAATGAGAAAAATGCAAAGCGGCAGCTGTCCTTTTACGAGGCTGGGTTGCAGAAGGTAGAAGGGAACTACCCATGCTGCGCATCTTGCTCAAGCAAGTTTTTGCACCACCATAACAAGTTCTGCCGACTGCTATCACTTGCGGGTAATGCTTTTTGCTGAATTTTGCAACAGTACCTGCGCCTTTTATCGCTTGTCCGCCATAGTATATTGTGTTGGATACAATTGCGACTGTAGTATCAATAGCTAATTGGGTTTTTGATGCAGGAATTTGTGGCTGGTTTGCTTGGTTTTGCTGCACAGGCTGCTGCGGGGCTTGGGGTTGAATTGCCTGGTTTTGCTGCACAGGCTGCTGCGGGGCTTGGGGTTGAATTGCTTGGTTTTGCTGCACAGGCTGCTGAGGGGCTTGGGGTTGAATTGCCTGGTTTTGCTGCACAGGCTGCTGAGGGGCTTGGGGTCGCTGCTGGCCTACCAGTGGTAGAAAATTTGGTATCCAAAGTTGGTGGTTTCGGAATTTCAATAATTTTTGACCTTCTCGTCCTGGAGGCACTTGGAGGCCTTGTGGTTGTTGGGGGCCTTGCGGCTCTTGCTGCGGCTCATGTTTAAAGTATTCGCGCAATTGGTCAAATATTTCTCTTCCTTGAATTCCACTGAGGATACCCACGAAGCTTGTGCTTACAATGCCAAAAATGGCCAGAGGTACTACTTGGTGAGCTGCAATTGTCAATAATAAGGCTGTTGCGTGAAAGTTGTGTCCAGCCCTGTCCCAAAGTTCTTTAATTTGTTGAATGATTTCGGCTGAATGTTTCTGATAAGTAAAAGTGAAAGCAATTCCTGTTGATATTACAAAAACAATAGGCCGTTGAAAAAAGAATACAAATGGAACAGCAATCTTGATGATCTTTACCGCTGAGTGTAATAACTCAACCCTATCTCCTACCATCTTTTCATGGCAATAGTTGATAGCAACTTTTAAAGTTTTATCAATTTCTTTTGTAAATTCACGAACATTATGCTTAAAATCCGTAAATTTTGGGCCTAGTAAACCGTTTACACTTTCCATAAAACAACTCTCATTATTGATAGCTGGAAAATCGTATTTCCAGCAGATTGTTATCTTGCTTGTCCTGCTGGGACTTGCAGGCTAGTTCCTAAATAGTAACCTACTTCTGCCGCTATTCCAATGGTTGTAATAAATGGCATAAGTCCATAAAGCGGTAGGTGCGCGAGTTGGAAGCTTGAATCTGTGAGGCCGCTTGCAAGCCAAGCTTTTTTAAATTGGTCAATGATGGGTTGGATTTTATCATTTGCAACAGCTGTAACGCCACCAGAAATTATTGCAATAGTTAAGAAAGTCCAAGTGGCTGCTGCTAAACCGCAAAGTGATAACACGGCTACTTTGAACAGAAACTCTACTTTTGGCTTTACTCCTTGATATTTTTCAGTAGAGAAAGTTGCATCTAAAACTTTGTAAACGTCATCGGCTTTCTTTTTTAATGTGCCGAAAAGTTCCGTTAAAGTTGAACTCTTGTCGCCTTCACCACCAGTTACTGGTGTAATATCTAAATGTACAGATCTGTGTGCATATGTTCTTGCAGCTTCCATAAAGTAACTCCTTAATAATGTAGTATTATACCTTCATCAATGCTAGTAATAGCTCTTAGTGGCAGATAGTAAAATCCAAATATTAAGAAAACATAAAGAAATCAAAAGAATATTTCTTTTTCTTTATTAAAACCCGACTTGCTACCTTCTAAGAGTCAGATTCGAGCTCTTAGAGAGAAAAAACTTTCGAATATGACTTATTATATGCTAGCAAGTGGGGTTTAAATTTTCTTTTTCAGTATCTCATTTACTATTGCAGGAGAAGCTTTGCCTTTAGAAAGTTTCATCACTTGCCCCACTAAAAAGCCAAAAGCCCTTTCTTTACCGGCTTTATAATCTACGACAGATTGTTGGTTTTCCTGAATTACTTTATCGACATAGCCTTCAATTTCGTTAGTGTCGTGAACAGGCTGGAAATCGGGATTTTCATCGACAATTTCTTTTGTTGGCTTATCAGGATATTTTACCATCTCATCAGCAACTAATTTAGCAATTTTCCCTGTTATAGTATTGTCGTCGATTAAATTAACTAGCATCGCAACATTTTGCGCTGTGATTCCAGTTTCAGGGAGAGATTTGCCGCTTTCTTTAAGCCTGCCGCTAAATTCTACAATTAGCCAATTGCACAAGCTGCGCGCATTTGGGCATACTGCCAGCGCTTCTTCAAAATAGTCTGAAAGCTTTTTATCACTTGCAAGTACAAATGCGCTATCAGGAGCAAGGCCGAGTGCTTTTATGTAGCGCCGCTCCCTCTCTAATGGAAGCTCAGGCAAATTAAGGCGTATTTCATCAATATATTGCTGGCTCAATAAAATGGGAACAAGGTCCGGCTCGGGAAAATAGCGGTAATCATCCGCCTGTTCTTTTCTTCGCATTAATACAGTTTGTTTTTTCTCAGGGTCCCAGCGATAGGTTGCTTGTTGGATAATATCTTCCATAGGGAGATGTGAATTTGCGGTATAGGCATTGATTTGGCGTTCTACTTCAGCTTCAATGGCTAATTGCATGTAGTTAAAGGAATTTAAGTTCTTAATTTCGATTTTATTGCGAAATTTTTGCTCTCCCTTTAAACGCACAGACACATTGACATCAAAACGAAGCGACCCTTCTTCCATATTACAATCTGAAGCGTCGAGGTATTGTAAAATAGCCTTTACAGCCATAGCATAGGCAACAGCTTCTTTTGCATTGTGGATGCAGGGTTCGGATACAATTTCGATCAGAGGAACGCCGGCACGGTTATAATCCACCCCGGCAAAGGTAGGAAAATGCTTGAGCATGCCCGCATCATCTTCTATATGCACCCTGTTAACAGCAAAACTTTTTTCTTCGCCTTCAACTTCGGCTATAACAACACCCCCTTTAACAATCGGGTCGTCAAATTGGGTAATTTGGAAGTTTCGCGGCGAGTCCGGGTAAAAGTATGATTTTCGGTCAAATTTGCTAAACCGCTGCACATTGCCATTGATTGCACAGCCAAACTGTACAGCTTTGCGCACAGCTTCTTTGTTTAATACTGGCAAGGAGCCTGGTTGACCGGTGCAGACTTCAGTAATATTTGTATTTGGTTCATCGCCAAATCTATTAGGGGCCCAGCTGAATAGTTTGGAAGCAGTATTTAATTCTGCATGGATTTCCAATCCAATAATAATTTCCCACAATGTGTCATGGTCCATATTTCAATGCTCTCCTTTCAGAATCCCGGGAACTTGGCTAAAGAGGGGACAGGTCTTTTCAAATGCATAAGCTGCTTCGAATACTTTAACATCCTGTTTTTGCGGGCCGATCAGTTGCAAACCAATAGGCAAGCCTTGTTTTGAAAAACCAGATGGAACGCTAATGGCCGGAAGGCCGGCAATGTTAATGGCCAAAGTATATATATCCTCTAGATACATTTGCAGAGGGTCTTTGATCGAGCCGCGTGCAAAAGCAGTTGATGGGGATACAGGAGTGGCTATCAAATCACACTTGCTGAAAGCTTCCTTATACTTTTCAAGGAATAGGGTGCGCATTTTTTGCGCTTTCTTATAGTAAGCGTCCTGGTATCCGGAAGAGAGCACATAAGTGCCTAGCAGTATGCGCCGCTTGACTTCAGGGCCAAACCCTTCATCTTTGGAGAAATCGTAAAGCTCATCAAGCGTTTGAGCTTTACTGGAGCGGACGCCGTAGCGGATTCCGTCAAAGCGGGCCAGGTTAGTGGAAGCCTCGGCGCTGGCTAAAATATAATAGACTGCAATGGAGTATTTAAGGATGCTTAAGTCTATATCGATAATTTGCGCGCCCATGTTTTTAATTCTTTCTATCGACTCAAGAAAGATCTGTTTGGGTTCCTCGGCCAATATTTCTAAAAACTGCCAAGGCACCCCGATGCGCAAGCCTTGGATGTTGCCGGTCATATGCTCAAGATAGCTTTGCGTTCCCTCAGGTATGCTTGTAGAGTCTCGTTCACAATGGGTGCCGATCACCTCCATAAGTAAAGCTGCATCTTGCGTCGTTAGGGCCAGAGGGCCAATTTGATCCAATGAAGAGCCGTAGGCCACTAGCCCATAGCGTGAAACCCTGCCATAGGTAGGCTTGAAACCTACAATACCGCAAAGAGAAGCTGGCTGCCTAACAGAGCCTCCAGTATCGCTTCCCAATGCTAATGGAACTAAACGCCCGGCAACAGCTGCTGCAGATCCGCCGGATGAGCCGCCCGGCGAACAAGCCAAGCTCCATGGATTGCACGTTGTTTTTAAAGCCGAGTTTTCAGTCGAGGAGCCCATGGCGAACTCATCTAAATTTGTTTTTCCTACGATAACCGCGTCTTCTTTTTCCAGGAGATCAACGACTGTGGCATTAAAAGGAGCTTTATAGTTAACCAGAAACTTAGAGCCGCAGGTCGTGATTTGCTCTTTAACGTGAATATTGTCCTTAATGGCAATCGGAACGCCGGCTAATTTTCCCAGCGCTTGACCGCTCGCCCTTTTCTGGTCTAATAGGCGTGCTTTTTCCCTTGCTTTTTCCGCATATACATCCAGAAAAGCGCCAATTTGCGCGTCGTGTTTTTCAATGGCAGCTAAATAGCTATTGACGATCAATTCAGCAGAAGACTCCCCATTTTTGAACTGTTCGCGCAGTTCAAGTGCGGTTTTATTTAGTTGATGGCTCATCGCTTGTCCTTATTTTGCAATCACAGGAGGGATTTTAACCAGTCCGCCCACTTGCTGGGTGTTATCTAAGAATGTCTTGCGAGGCATTGCAGGGCCTGGTTTGTCGTCGCGCATTACATTTACAATTTCAGACAGCACGTGGTTGCAAGCCGGAACCACTGTCGTATCGACTTCATTTAGCTGTTCCATGTAGCCTAAAATTTTTTGAATGTCTTTTAGCAAAGCTTCTTTTTCAGTTTTGCTGCAGCCGATTCGGCTTAATTTTGTTAAATTGTCAATGGTCTCTTCGCTAATATCAGCCATATACACCCTATTCTATCGAGGCATTTTATAACGGGAGGATTAAATCTTAAACACAAAGGCGAAAAGATGATAAAAATTAGAAGACGGCTGTCTCAGCAATGTAAAACTTTGCGCCTTTGCGTTTAATTATTTTAAATTTAGGTAAGTGTAGAATCTAAAGCAATAAGTTGCAAGAGAAGACTAAATCAGCCACCAGAAGAAAATTATTTCTGAAAGATAAAGCAATAGTAATAAGAGGACGCCTGCTAAATTGACTTTAAAATTGCTATTGGGCTTAAGCCACCAGCGCAGATAAAATATGGCCAAGGGCATGCAGGGCCAAGCGATAAGGATCACGCTAATGGCGTTGCCGATAAACAGAGCTGGCGAAATATGCTGCGCCGCCAAATTGGGCATTAAGTAAAGGTACTCGAGCATGACGATCGGAAACAAAACCAAGAGTACCAGCATGGTTTGCTTCCAAACTGGAGGCGGTCCTTCTGTTTTGGCTAATGAAGTAAACCAGCCGGCATAAGCAGATAAAAGCCTGTGGTCCTCTAATGAAGTAATAAGCTCTTTGGCCTCTTTTAAAGTTTCTTTGCGCTCATCAGATTGCAGCCAATTATCCAAATGCTCAGGCGTATCAAATTTAAGCAGGGTGATCCAATGTTTACTTTTTTTGGCTACCGGGGACTGTACGTATACTCCAATAAAACCTGGAAAGGTGGCCTCTACTGCGTGAATTTTTGCACTCCATGCTTTAAAAGCCGTTTCTTGCTCTTGCCGCACCTGGGTTACAAATACCTCGGTGATGCCTCCTTCAAGTTTACTTTCCGGAACAGCCCGTTCGATTATGGAAAATTCATTTACTGCCAAAGGCTTTAATTGCGCGAGCAGTTTGTTGTGGGTGCCGGATACGCTCCAAGCCCTTGCATCCGCATCACTGCCAAAGCGCTGCACAATTACCCAATCATCCAGACTTTCAGCCGATGCCGCTGCAATTTCCAGGCTGACAAACCCTTCATGAGTAATAATTGCTGAATGCAAGCTAGCTTGCCATTCGGCAAATGCTCTCTTGCACTCTGGTTTAACAGCTACATTGATGCGCAGGGCATTAAAGTTAGGGTCCATTTAGTAACGCGCCCTGTCTGGCATTTCAGAAAATTCAATCCAGACTTTGACTGCTTCAGGGCGGCAGATTTCCTGCATTTTAAGACGCCGGCCATTGGCCTCTTTGCGGACTTCATCAAGGATATCGATATCGGCAAAGTCGCCATATTTTAAAGCATCAGCGGTTGTGGCTGCATAATAAATTTTTTCAATATGCGCCCAGTATGAAGCGGATAAGCACATGGGGCAGCATTCAGCGCTTGTATAAAGGGTGCAGCCCGTTAGGTGCGGGGTGCCCAATTTTTTGCAAGCTTCTCGAATGGCTTGCATTTCCGCGTGCCAAGTGGGATCGTTATGTTTAATTACTTGGTTCATTCCCTCGCCAATGATTTTGCCATCTTTTACAATGACAGCTCCGAATACGCCGCCGGTCTTATCGGTAATTGAAGCTTGCCGGCTGAGTTCAATTGCACGGCGCATAAATTGTTCATGAATATTTTCTGCCATGTGCTATTCTCCCTAGAATTTGAACAGACTCTTGACTATCATTTTATTTTTAAATTAGCGTATTATCGCAAATTATGGAAATAGTAATAGCTGGCGGCTCAGGTTTTATCGGTTCAGAACTTGTTCATTTTCTAAGGGACAGGGGATATGCTGTAAAAAAATTAGTGCGCCGTATGCCCGCAAACCCATTTGAAATTATGTGGGATCCTGCGAAAGGGATTCTAGATCCCGCCTGCCTTGCAAAAACTGATGCGGTCATTAATCTTTCAGGCGAAAATATTGCCCGCAAGCGGTGGAGTAAAGAAGAAAAAAAAGAGATTCTCCAAAGCCGCTTAGGAGCTACGCAAACCCTTGTTAATGCTATTCAAGCGCTTTCGCAAAAACCAAAAATCTTTATCAGCGCTTCTGCTATCGGTTACTATGGTGTGGAGAGCAATATTGAAGCAGATGAAACGGCCGCTGCAGGCCATGATTTTTTGGCTGAAGTCTGCCGGCAATGGGAAGAAGCAGTCAAGCCTTTAGAAAATCATCTAAGGGTTGTTTGGCTGCGCAATGGCGTTGTTTTAAGCAAGAGCGGCGGAGTATTAGCAAAAATGCTGCTTCCCTTTAAATTAGGGCTTGGAGGAATTGCAGGCGATGGCAAGCAAATTATAAGCTGGATAGATATGGACGATTTGCTGCAAATTGCGGCATTTGCCATAGAGCAGCCGGCGCTTGCCGGCCCCATAAATGCCGTGGCCCCCCATCCTGTAACTAATGAAGAATACACTAAAACTTTGGCTGCGCTCTTGCACAGGCCTGCATTATTGCCTTTACCAGCTTTTGCCGTAAAACTCGTCCTTGGTGAAATGGGAGAATATCTTTTATTAAAGGGACGCCCTGTTATTCCCCAAAAAATCCTTGCTGCAGGTTTTAAGTTTAAATACCCCACATTGCAAGATTCTTTAACGCATATTCTCAACTCATGAGCGCGCTGATCTGGTTTAGGCAGGATCTTCGGATAGAGGACAACCCTGCGCTTACTGCAGCTGTCCGCAGCGGCAGACCGGTCTATGCTGCATACATCCTTTCGTCCAACGAAAGGAACGGGTGGAGTTTAGGCGGAGCAAGTAAAGTTTGGCTGCATTTATCCTTAAAAGCATTGACAGAAGAGCTTGCAAAAATCGGTATCCAACTTATCTTGCGTAAAGGGCCTGTCTTAAAAACGCTGCAGCACTTAATCGTAGAAATAAAAGCAGAAGCTGTATTTTGGAATAGGACCTATGAGCCTTTTACTATCGCTAGAGATACGGGAATAGCAAGCAAATTACGCGAAGAAGGGCTTCAGGTAGCAAGCTATAACAGCGCTTTGCTCTTCGAACCCTGGGAAGTTGCCAATAAACAGGGAAGGCCGTTTCAAGTCTTTACTCCGTTTTGGAAAAAGTGCCTCGAATTAGATTTTAAAAGGGAATGTTTACCCGCTCCTTCAAAGCAAAAACCCCCTAATAAAATTAAAAGCCTCTCCTTGGAGGAACTGCAGCTTTTGCCCGCCATCCCATGGGATGATGGTATTAAGAAAGCCTGGCAGCCGGGTGCAAAATACGCGTTAAAAAGGCTGCATGATTTCCACAGCAAAGCGCTGAAGGAGTATGCGCATAATCGCGATTATCCATCCCTAGATGGTATTTCAAGGTTGTCTCCTTATTTGCACTTTGGAGAGATTTCACCCGGGCAGATTGTACAGGAATTGAGAGGCAGCCATGCCGAAGCCTATATCCGCCAGCTTGGATGGCGGGAATTCGCCCATCATTTGCTGTATCATTTTCCTGACACACCTGAAAATCCTTTAAAAGCTGAATTCTCCCATTTTCCATGGCAATATAATACTGAACGCTTAAGGGCTTGGCAAAAAGGGATTACAGGGTATCCTCTTATAGATGCCGGCATGCGGCAATTATGGCAGACCGGCTGGATGCATAATCGAGCGAGAATGGTCGCAGGTTCTTTTCTGGTTAAGGATCTGCTGCTTCCCTGGCAGCAGGGTGCTGCCTGGTTCTGGGACACGCTTGTGGATGCCGACTTGGCCAACAATACGCTCGGGTGGCAATGGGTGGCAGGTTGCGGCGCAGATGCAGCACCTTATTTCCGTATCTTCAATCCCATTACACAAAGCGAAACATTTGATCCGGATGGAGACTATATCACACAGTGGGTTCGAGAGTTGACTAAAATGCCGGGAAAATATATTCATGCACCAGGG
>JAEYWL010000049.1 GCA_023428915.1 Verrucomicrobiota bacterium | reverse complement strand
TAGACAATCGATCTGACGCATCTAACGCCTTGCCAAGGGGAAGAACCCTTGGCTTCGGCATTATCTGCGCCATCTCAATTATCTAATTAAGCTTGTGCTAAGATTTAGGGGACAACTTGGGTTTTAAATTAATTGGCCAAGAACTACATATTTTCAGGTTTAAAGAGCTTGCGGAAGGTTTTTACTGTTGGGCCAGAAAGCATAAAAAGTCCGTCGCCCCGGTAGTGAATGGTTTTGGGAAATCGGGGAGATACAGCTACATGGGCTTTTTGGACTTCGAAAACAAAAAGGCTATACTTTTGAATCAGGCTTGAATCAATAAGTTTGCATTCAAAATTTGCATAACATTCTTCAATTAAAGGGGCTTTAACTATTTTGCCGGCAAGAGGTGTGAGCGCAAATTCTTTAAACTTATCAACATCACGGCCGGAGCTGTTACCAATTTTGACTACTTTATCAGCAATTTCAAGCGTCGGGATGTTAATGACACACTCTTTGCTTCTTTTAATCATGTTGAAGCTATGGTTTTGAATCCAGATATAGCACCCGACAAGAGAGGGCTCAAATTCCATAATCATATGCCAGCCCATCGTCATAATATTCTGTTCCTTTTTATAAGCCGAGCTGACTAAAACAATGGGACCCGGTTCAAGAAATCGACGCACATTAGTTACAGGAAAATCTTTTTTAGTAAATTTCTTCATAAAAATTTCTTCGTGTTATTCTAATCATTATTAATTGTTAGGTGCAAAACCGGTTTTGCGGGTATGCTTTATACAATAGATATATAAAGTGGGCAGTTTTATGAAACAATACCAATTAGTATTAGCAACTGACTTGGACGGAACATTTTTAGAGGGAAACTCGGCAACCAAGCGATTTGTTTATAACAGATTTGCGGAATTGCGCGAACAAGTGCTTTTGATTTATACAACGGGCCGGCCCATTGAAACTGTCAAACAATTTTGCCTGGCTGGATATTTGCCGCTGCCGCATTATATTTTGGGAGATCATGGTACACACATCGCTGACGAAACTTTTACCGCTGTCAAACATTTGCAAAATCCAATTAGTGAGCTATGGAATCAAAGCAACGCCCGACTTAGAGAACTGTTACGCCATGAAAGAGGAATTCAATTGCAGCCAATTGATCCACCTTATCGCGTGGCATATTATTATGATCCCGCTTATTTAAAAAATGAAACTTTAAAAAGAATCAGCGCGGCAGGTTTTGACTTTATTCTTTCATGCGAATCCTATTTAGATATTTTACCTAAAAGGGTGAATAAAGGATCCAGCCTTTTAAAGCTGCTCGATTATTTGAATATACAGCATGATGCAGTCCTTACTAGCGGAGACTCATTAAATGACTTATCTCTATTTCAAACAGGTTTAAAAAGTATTGTAGTGGCAAATTCGGAACCCAAACTTGTTGCCATCACTAAAGAATTGGCCAATGTTTACCACAGCCCATTTCACGGTTTGCTTGGTGTGATGGACGGCATTAAATTCTATGGCAAACTACAGCATCTCAATATTTAAAACCCGACTTGCTACCTTCTAAGAGTCAGATTCGAGTTCTTTTCCTCTAAGAGCTCGCACGAAGCCTTGAAAATCAGTGGGTCATATTAATAATATGGCCCACTGATTTTTGCGAGCTCTTAGAGAGAAAAAACTTTCGAATATGACTTATTATAAGGTAGCAAGTTGGGTTTAAAATAATGTTTATTGTCTTTTGTAGATAAATTTGAAGATTTTCATTACTCTTTATCCTAGTAAGCTATTAATAAATTTCAAGTATGTTTTTGGGGATAATCATGAAAGGTAAGTTTATATTTTTATTAGGCATTGTTGCACTATTCCCGCTAATGGCAAATGCATATCCTGCAGCCATTGCCTTGTATTTAAAAGATTTGGAAGAGCAAGGGTATTGTGTAATTCCTGAGGTGCTTTCTAGGTCGGAAACGGAATTGCTATATCAACGCGTTTGGCATGAGTTTATCGAGAAAGCCTGGCCGGATTGCCGGCTGGATGACAGAAGCAATTGGCGGGAGGCCTTTCCAAAACATGGCAACATGGGCATTTTTGCAGGACCTGCAGGGCAAATTCAAGTCATGTGGGACTTAAGGCAGGATCCGCGCATTGTAGATATTTTTGCGCAACTGTGGAATACATGCGATCTAATTGTCAGTATGGATGGCATGGGAATTATGTGCCCGCCTGAAATTCGGGAGGGCTATATTAAACCTTGGCCGCATGTCGACCAAGGTTTTTTACGAAACCATGAAAACCACATCCACAGCAATAATCCTCCCCAAGACTTTGTAAGCGAGTCATTGCTTAAAACTCAACCCTATACCGTACAAGGGCAATTCTTATTTGAAGATTCTTTTGCCGGTGATGGGGGTTTCTATTGTATTCCCAGATCTCATCTGCGCTTTAATGAGTTTGCACCGCAACTGGAAATGATCAATGAGCAGATTGCCGATCAAGCTGAAAGGGGAGAAGCCAGAGATGCCTATTTAGAGCAGTTTTTTAGTCATACAGCAGGCCAAAGCCAACCCTATGAGAAGAAGCATGTAACAGCCCCTCGCGGCTCGCTCATTTTATGGGATTCCCGCACGATCCATTGGAACCAACATGCGAGTGCAGACAGGCCATATAGCCATCCCTCTAAAGTCAGGATGGTAGGTTATCTATGTTATGTGCCCAAAGCTCGTTTGACAGAAGAGGGAAAAATCCTCAGGGCCGAAGCTTTTAATAGAGGGATTTCTACAGGGCATAACCCCGCATATCCCGAACTTAAATCAACCGCTGATCACATTAAGGAAGAGTTTAAGCAATATTTTGAAGACCCCGATTATACTCAGCCTGAAATTCAATTAACGCCATTGGGTGAATCTTTGCTGGGATTTTAGAAGCTGTTTAAAATCTTTTAAAATGCAGGTAACTGACAAATGAAGGCAGTTTTTAACATTTGAGATAGCCTTTTTTAACCAATAATTCTGCATTGAGCAGGGCGCATCCTGCTGCCCCCCTGATGACATTATGCGATAGAAGGGCGAACTTCCAGTCAAGCAAGGAACAAGCTCTTAATCTGCCGATCGCCACGCTCATTCCTTCCCCCAAAGTGCGATGAATTTTAGGCTGGGGATGTTTTTCATTTTCTAAATAAACAAGAGGGGTTTTAGGGGCCGAAGGCAGCTCTAATACTTGCGGTTCGCTTCTGAAGGCTTGCCAGGCTGTGATTATTTCTTCAGAACCTGCCCTGCAGTTAAGCTTAACGGAAATGCAAGCTAAGTGCCCATCTGCGACCGGCACCCGGTTGCAGTGGGCGCTTATACGCATAGGGTAAAGGGTAATGCTATTGTTTTGATAGGAGCCCATGATTTTTAAGGGTTCAGTTTCCACTTTGGCTTCTTCGCCAGCAATATAGGGAATCACATTGTCAAGGATATCCGTGCTTGGAATTCCAGGATAACCGGCTCCTGATAGAGCTTGCAACGTCACTATATGTACTGCAGCGATACCCCATTTATCCAGCAGGGGTTTTAAAGCTAGGGCAATACCGGCGACTGAGCAGTTTGGGTTGGTGATGATGGCCCCTTTACCATAGGGTTGTTGCTCAATTAGCCGTAAATGGTCGGCATTTATTTCTGGCACTATGAGAGGAACGTGAGAAGCCATCCGGTGACTGCTGCAATTCGAAACTACCAGGTAGCCGGCCTTAGCAAATTCCTCTTCGATTCCACCCGCAACGCTTGAATCAAGCGCAGAAAATACCAGATCGCAGGGGAGCGATGGCTCACAAGGCCTTATAGGCATGCTGGCAATTTTTTCCGGCAGGGGAGCGGCCATGCGCCAATTTGCAGCGTCTTGAAAGCTCCTTCCGGCAGATCGGTCGGAAGCGGCCAGGGCCGTAATTTCAAACCATGGGTGGGAGATAAGGAGCTCAACAAATTTTTGGCCGACCATTCCGGTAGCGCCAAGAATCCCAACTGCAATTTTTTTCATCATAATAAATTTCTGTATCGTTAAAGATTTGATTCAGACTGTTAAGTTAAATAATTTCATGAGAACTTCGGGGTAACGTTCACCTTGAATGGGGTGGGCTTTTCTAGCAGCTTCAACATGTGCAAGCTCCTCGGAATCTAAGGTAATGTTTACAGCAGCTAGATTTTCGTCGAGATAAGCAGGCTTTTTTGTTCCAGGAATTGGAATAATATCCTCTCCCTGTGCCAGCAGCCAAGATAGAGCTAGTTGTGAAAGTGTAATGTGTTTTTTATCTGCAATTTGCCCCAAGGTCTTTACAAGCTGCAGGTTATGTGAAAATGCGTTTTCTTGAAATTGCGGTAAGAACACCCGAAATTCCAGTGCCTGGCTTTCTTTAAGTTGTTGTGTATGGGAGAGTTTTCCAGATAACAAACCCCTTCCTATGGGACTATAGGGTACAAATGCAACTCCTAGCTTGCGGCAAACTGGTAAGAGCCTTTCAGCAAATGTGGAGTTCGCGATGGAGTATTCTGTTTGCAAAGCGATTAATTTATCGCCGAGGACTTTATGAGCTGCTTCAAGCACATCCGCATCGATCTCCGAAAGGCCAATAAAATTTACTTTTCCAGCCTCGACTAAATCGAGAAGGGCGTTCATTGATTCTTCTAAGGGAATTTCAGGATTGTAACGATGCAGATAATAAAGATCTATGTGGTCAACCCCCAATCTTTTTAAACTGCTTTCGCAGGCTTGTTTGATATAGCTCGCGGTATTGTCAATGTAATGTTCGCCATCAATAATTTTAATGCCGCACTTGGTAGCAAGAGTGATTTTATTTCTGAATGGTTGAATAGCCTTTCCAACTAGCTGCTCGTTTTCGCCGTTGCCATACATGTCAGCTGTATCAAAAAAGCTTACCCCTTGTTCATAAGCCCGTTGAATTACCTGTATCGAGGTAAGGTTATCAGTAGGTCCATAGCTAGCTGTCATTCCCATGCAGCCTAAACCAAGAGCAGAAACTTGTGGCCCATTTTTTCCCAGTTTTCTATATTTCATAGTTTCTCCAAATCAATATTAGAATCTAATTGTAAATTAGCTTGTTATAAGTGGGCAAGAAGATGAATAGCTGCAGAGTTTTTTTAATTGTTTTCCTTCTCTTGGTACAAATAGTAAACGCTAAAACAACTGGTTTGGTATGTGCTGTGCCTTGCGAAATGGGAAATGTATTGGAACTTATGGAAAATCCAATAATGCAAGAGCTTGGCGGTAGAAAGTATTATAGGGGGCTGCTATATGGCCAGGATACCGTGCTGGTTGCTGCAAAAATAGGCAAGGTCGCTGCAGCTATTACTGCAGTAAATCTAATCATCGAATTTATGGTGGATCAGATTGTGTTTATTGGTGTTGCAGGGGCCTTGGACACACAATTAAACGTTGGTGATATAGTTATAGCTAATTCACTAGTGCAGCATGATATGGATGCACGTCCATTTTGCGAGCGATTTGCAATTCCCCTTTTGCATATTAAAGAATGCTATTCTGATCCTTTGCTAGTGCAGTTTGCCTTAAACAGTTCTAAAGTTTTTTTAGAAAATGATTTTGAAAACTGTATTTCGGAAAATTGTAAAAGTGAATTTTTTATTGCTAATCCAAAGGTTGTGATTGGGCAAATAGTTACAGGAGATCAAGTAATTTCTAAGGATGCGGATAAATTGCGCTTGAAAGAACTATTGCCTAAATCTCTATGCGTAGAAATGGAAGGGGCTGGCATAGCACAAGTATGCTACGAGTATAAGATTCCTTTTGTGGTAATAAGGACCATTTCAGATTACGCAAATCGGCAGCATATTTCTGCAGATGTGAAAAAATTCATTCAAGAGATTGCTGGCGTCTATTCAGAAGGAATTATCAAAAATCTTTACGGGCAATTTAATGAACCCAAAATAGCTTTTGCGACTCTTTCACCAGACTCGCAGGCAGCTTCTATAGTTCCAGGAGCGTCCAATAAGATTGAAGCGTGTTCCCCGGCAAAATAAAGTGTATTGGCTATGGGATTAAATAGCTTTTTATAGGTAATTCCGTCCAGTTCAATAGTTGTTCTCAACCACTCTTCAAGCCCAGGGGGTACATAGGAATAGGATCCTTTGACATAAGGGTCGCAAGGCCAGCTATAACCTATGGGTATAGTGTAAGAGAGAAAATTTTTATCCAATGCATATTGTGGGAGTGTAAATGGCGGACAAACATTTTCAGATCCACTCTCTAGTAAAGTGCGAGCTTGTGAGTAACAATGTGCAATGTTTGCCTGTGAAAAACAGCTGCTTTTCCCTGTAAAATAAACAGTTGATACACTGCATCTTGGATCATAATAGCAAATGACTTGCTCATTTATGAGTACCCTTTTGTCTGGAGGAGTTGAGAAGGGGAGTATGAGTTTAGCATTTGTTCCGTATGGGACGCTTCTAATCAGTTCTAATTGCTCTTTTGGGATACAATTTTCAGTGAATTTAATATCAGAGAAAACTGAACAGGGGATTGCCAGGACTACAATATCTGCCTTTATAGTTTCGTTATTTGTAAACGTCAGTTGATATTCTCCGTTCTTATTAACCGCCATTTCTTGAAGAGGCATGTTAAGATGAACTCGTGAACCCAGAGTCTTAGCAATTTTTTCTGGCAGGAAGGCATTGCCATTTTTAATATGAGTGAGTTCTAAATAGCTATCGCCTTCACTATTTCCTTGGTGGGCTAAGCAGGTTCCACCCAATAATAGATGGTATAAGGTGACAATATAATGAGAGGAAAGTTGTTCAAGCGAGGCTCCTTCAAAAGCCGCAAGCCTTACAGCTAATAATTTATAGAGCGGTTCCTGCTCACTTAAAAATTGATCCAGCACTTCTTTCATGTTCGCAGCTTGTGAAGCAAAGTGATCGAGTTGTTGTCTCAGAGTCTCCGGATTGTAATTTTTGTCTTTTAACAGCTTGTTAGCCGAAAGGAATTCAGACTCATTTAAGAAATGATGATCTAGAAGAATATTGGCCGTCTCTAGTTCAAGATTGAATTCTTGTACGAGTTTCAAAATATTAACAGCCTCACCCCCGTCAGAAAGGTTGTGTCCGCCTAGTTCGACGATTTTGTCATTCAAAATGGCAGAAAAAATTCGTCCGCCAGCTCTTTCACGAGCTTCGTAAAGATCTACATCAATTTCTTGCTGGTACAGGCGATGTGCTGTGGTTAATCCAGCAATGCCGGCACCAATAACCACCACTTTTTTAGAATTGTTAGAATGGGCACCAGGCGAATTGCTAGTAGTCATGAGTAATATCAGCCCCAAAGTTAATGATTGCAGGAAGTGTGTCATTATGCCTCATGTTCAATTTCACTATAACGAAATAGTGATCTATACCAAGGCCGGATTAAATCCGCTGATTTGTTTGTAAAATAAGCAATATTTTAAACGCGCAAAATAATCGGGTGGACAAATAGTGAGCAAAAAAATTATTACTATGTAGACCTTGAAGGAGGCTGCATATGAATAATTCTCTCACTAAGAGTATTAAAGACGACCTTTTAGCCGGTCTTGTAGTATTTTTTGTTGCCCTGCCCCTTTGCTTAGGTGTGGCATTGGCTTCCAATGCACCTCTCTTTTCTGGCATTTTAGCAGGGATTATTGGCGGAATTATTGTTGGAATGCTTAGCGGCTCTAGTACCAGTGTCAGCGGTCCGGCTGCAGGACTTGCAGCAGTAGTTGCAAGCCAGATACAAAGTTTAGGCTCATTTGAGATTTTTTTAGCGGCCGTGCTCGTTGCCGGCGTAATTCAAATTATATTCAGCATCAGCCAGCTAGGTTTTATAGCGTTATTTTTTCCATCCAGTGTCATTAAAGGTTTGCTTGCGGCCATAGGGATACTATTAATTTTAAAGCAAATCCCTCACGTGCTTGGCCGTGATGAAGATCCTATCGGCAGCAGCACATTTTTACAGATGGATGACTACAATACTCTGAGTACTTTATTCCATACTCTTTTTGATTTCCATTACGGGGCAGCGGTTATCGGCTTATTATCTTTAGGGTTTTTATTACTATGGGATAGGGTTCCCGCATTAAAAAACTCTCTTGTGCCATCGCCTGTTATAGTTGTACTTTTAGGGATGTTATTGGCGTATTTATTTGAAGCCGGAAGCGATACATGGGCTTTGCAATCTGCTCATTTTGTACAGGTGCCGGTCGCCAAGACTCTTAAAGAAACATTTAGTTTTTTCATATTCCCGGACTTTAGTTTGTGGAATAAACTGGAGTTTTATATGGCTGCGGTGACAATTGCTGCCGTTGCCTCATTGGAAACGTTGTTGAACTTAGAAGCAATTGATAAGATCGACCCCCTGCAGCGTGCAAGCCCCCCGAACCGAGAATTACTGGCGCAGGGAGCTGGAAATTTGCTGGCAGGGTTTTTGGGCGCTTTGCCAATTACCAGTGTGATTGTACGAAGTTCAGTAAATGTAAATGCCGGAGGTAAAACAAAGATAAGCACAGTTTGGCATGGCATATTACTTTTCGGCAGCGTGTTATTTATTCCTACTCTCTTAAACAAAATCCCTCTAGCGTCCTTAGCAGCCATATTGCTTGTGACCGGTATCAAGCTGGCAAGCCCCCAAATTATTATGCAGATGTGGCGCGAAGGGAGGTACCAATTCCTTCCCTTTATTTTTACCGTTTTAGCCATTGTTTTTACGGATTTATTAATTGGGGTATTGATCGGCTTAGCTACTGCAATATGGTTTATTCTGCAAAGCAACATTAGAAGGCCCATAAAAAAAATTATGGAAAAGCATGCTACAGGCGATGAAGTGCTGCACATTGAACTGCCTAATCAAGTGAGCTTTTTCAATAGGGCAGCGCTAGAGGCTTCTTTGTATAAAATTCCACGGGGAGGACATGTTCTTATTGATGCCACAACCACCGATTACATCGATCCGGATATTTTAGACCTTATTCACGACTTTCAAAATAAGACCGCCAAAAGCCATGGAGTTAGAGTCAGCCTCGCTGGTTTTAAAGACAAATACCCCCGGCTTGAAGATCGCATTCAGTATGTCGATTTCAGCACGAGGGAAATGCAAGAGCATCTAACACCGCGCCGTGTATTAGAAGTTCTTTATGATGGCAATCAACGTTTTCGCGAGGGAGTGCGCCTTACGCGCAATTTAAATCGCCAATTATCAGCTACAGCAGTCGGGCAATTTCCAATGGCGGTAGTTTTAAGCTGTATCGACTCGCGAGCACCTATTGAAATTGTCTTCGACTTAAGTTTGGGGGATGTGTTTAGTGTACGGATTGCGGGCAATGTGGTCAGCCCTGAAGTGTTAGGCAGCATGGAGTATAGCTGCGCCATAGCTGGAGCCAAGCTTATATTAGTATTGGGCCACACTTCCTGCGGCGCTGTGAAAGCCTCTGTAGACTTAATTACCAACCATAAAACAGCTGAAGAGATTACCGGTTGCAAGAACTTGGACTGCCTAATTGTTAAAATTCAAAAAGCCATTAATGGCAGCGGCAAATCTTTTACAGAACTTCCTGACGAGCAAAAGACAGAGTACTATAACGAGGTCGCTTACCGCAATGTCATGCAAACCATTCAGGAAATCCGAAAAAATAGCGCCACATTAGATAAATTAGTCCGCGAAGGAGTCATTGCTATTGCAGGCGGTATGTATGATGTTAGTACAGGTGAAGTCTCTTTCTTTGAAAGTATAGAGTCGCATGGAAATAGGGTAACTGGCAAACCTGAAACAAATAAAGATAGTAACTCAAAAAGTTTAAAAGTTAAAGTCCGTAATTTTTTATCTAAGTGGAATATATAACGAAAACCTAATTAAATATTTATATTTACAATATATAAATTATAAACTATAATATTTATATTATTAATTAAGTTAGGTTTATATGTTGCAAGGTTCTACAAGTAAATTTTCAACTGTACAAAGCTTTACTGATCAATTTAAACAAACTCATTCAATTAGTTCAGAAGAGTCCTATACAGACAAACTCACCCAATGGATGTATTGCCATCCTGCCGCAGTAAAAACAGCCGAGAAAATTGGCGGTGCGGTTGGTGTTGGCTTAATGGCCTTGGCCCCCACCTTAGCGTTTGGGCCTGCAGTTTGGGCGGTCCTAGTTGGAGGCGGCTGTACTGCAGTTTCTTATGCAGCGCATAAAGCCCTTGATATTATTGTGCCGCCCCATCATGACATGAAAGAACATGCTTTTAAGCCATGTGAAATGGAAGGAGCCAAACTTTACTATAAGGGCGATATCCCTATTCTCGAATTGGACTATTCAGATCCAAGAAAAGCGGGCTATTCTCAAGGCTATATGTTAGGCAGCCACTTTAATGAGATGTTGAGCAAGCTCGATCTTGCCAAATGGATGGGAGAGCTGCCTGATGCAAAAAATGTGAATAGGACGTTGGCTGAAATTAAAGAAAAAATGCTTCAAGAACCATTGGCTACAGCTTACGTTGAAGAAATGGAAGGGTTGGTGGCTGGTTTTAATGACTGGTCTAAAGAAATAAATGGAAGCAAGGGGCGCGAGATCACTTTTAATGATATATTAATCTTTCATATCATGCCTGACAGCCTGCATTTTTCTCCGGAAGCGTACGAAATCGGCCTTATTAATTCACAGACAGAAGAAGTGAATGAAGATGAAATAGAAGAGCTGGAAGCCAATGAGGCTGAGCCATTAGTAGCTTGTACGGTTGTCATGGATAAAGATCCAGAAATAGGTGTTGTGGTTGGACGTAATATGGATTGGCCGACTGCCGGAATCTTTGGTACAAACACACTAATGGTTCACCGCAAACACCCAAATGAAAAACATTCTACAATTGAGGTCGGTTTTCCTGGTTTTATCGGTACTTTAACAGGAATGAACTTCCAGTCAAAACAGGCGTTAGAAGAGCAGCAAGCAAAAACGCCAAGTACATTTGAAATTTTTCGCAATTATTTTAGAGAAGATGAAACCCCAAGCTTGGCCTTAAGTATGAATGTGGCTTCTGGTGATACTAAAGAAATAAATGGAATGCCGGCAGCAATTTTCAACCGCATGTGTTTGGAAAATTGCCCAAATGTGAGCAAGGCAGAGGAATTAGTTAATGAAAAGCCGCCTATGGGGCCTTATCATTTAAGTTTGGCCGATAGTACTTCTAAAGCCCGCGCAAAGTCAATCCACCTATTTCAGGGAGACAAAAAACAACACATCGCACGCGAGTGGAGCAATAATACCCCCCTTGTTACGACTAATTGCAATTACACTGGCAAAAAAAAGATGACAGACCATATGCATTACAGCGAGGAACGGCATGAAATTATCGGGCAGTATTTCACTGAAGCTAAACAAAATATCTCTAAAGAAGGCTTAAATCGCACTGAGTTAGTAAAAGGAAGCCTTGAGTTGCCCTATGTGGACAATAGCCTCACAGCACATAAAGTGATTATGCTTCCAGGGCAAAAGAAAATTCAGGTTGCCTTTGACAATGCTTTTGCAGGTGGAGCCAAGCTGCATGAGTTAGATATAACCGATCTGCAAAAATAGAGGCAAAAGGCAAACATAGAAGATATAATATTCCGCTTTTCTTTATCTTTTTAGTTTTGCCTCAATTCCTGTTGTTGCTGAAGGTAGGGGCAGCAAAATAACGCCAGCGCTGGAATAATGCCCAAAATGATAAAGCAGTAGTGGAAGATTTCTGGCGGAGGAATTTCTGAATTGATGCTGTAAATATCCGTCCCAGCTGAGAGGATAAACGTCGATAAAGCTACCCCGAAGCTTGCTGAAAGCTGTTTAAATAATGAATAGATAGAACTGCCGGAGCGCTTATACTCTTGCGGAAGCTGGCTAAAAATCGAGGCGACATTTGCGCTTTGGATTATCGATGAAGAAGCTCCAATTGCGAATACAAGTATACCCAAAAGATAGGTTGGGGTTTGGGAATCGGTCATGGCAAAGCCCCATGTGCTGAAGCAAAGGAGCATCAGCCCCGGTATAATAAAAGGCAGCGGCCCCAAAGTGTTATATAATCTGCCGACGATAGGCTGTACGCACATCATCCCCGGAGTAATTGCCGCCATGATCCAGCCTGTTGTAATAAGGTCATGCCCCAATCCATTCTGCAAGTAAAGGGCGATAAGAAAGTTTGCCCCTAAAAATATAGTATTAGCCGCAGATTGAATAATGTTCCCATATGAGAAACTGGGAATTTTAAATAAATTCAAGGGAATCAAGGGAGTTGGAGTCCTTCCCTCCCAAAGGATAAATAAAAGAGCGCAAGCGCAAGAGCTCAAGAGAATTAAAGCTATAGTGTAATTTGGCATTCTTCCTACCTCTGATAGTGCCCAAAGTATTCCAATAAGGCTGGCACTGCATAAAATAAATCCTGTCCAGTCAAATGGTTTTTGGGCATTTCCTCTTTCAGGCTGAACCCAAGACAAGCTTAGCACAAGGCAAATTAGAGAAATGGGTATTTTTAGAAAAAAAATCCACTGCCAATTCAACCAGTTTGTTACATAGGCGCCAAATAAGGGCCCTATTGCAGGGGCTATCAAAGTAACTAAGTTCATGCAGGCATTAGTTTTGGCCCACATGGGTTTAGGCAGCGCGCGCATTAAGGCCGCCATGCCGATTGGAATTGCCATGCCGGCCGCAAAACCCTGAAGCATACGCATTGCAATCAGCGACGTCAGGGAAAAGGAGAGGCCGCAGCCTAATGAACTCAACAGGTAAGTGATTTGCGATAAGATAAAAATTTTCCTGGTGCCGAACCGTTCACCAAGCCAGCCGCTGATGCTAATACCAATAGACATGGTAAGTAAAAAACCTACAATTACCCATTCTGCATTTGTAGCCATTACACCAAAAAATTGGGCAATTTCAGGTGCGGATACATTTAATGAGGAAGCGTCGAGCAAATCGATAAACCACACTAATGAATAAATGATGGCTAAACGGATGCCATAGCGAATATCAGTCGTCATAGAAACTTCAACTCTTTTAAATTTTCAAGGACGATGCCTTTTGAGTACTCAAGATGCTTTTTAATTAAGGTGCAGGCCTGCACATCATTTCTTGCTAAAGCGGCTTCAGCGATGTCAATGTGTTCTTGATGGTTTAGCTGCAACCTTTCTCTATTGGCTAAGAAGCTTAAACGGCAGAACCGGTCAAACTGCTGGTAAAGATTTTCTCTTATTTGCAGCAGGCAAGGGGAGTCGCAGCCATTGATCAAGGCTAGGTGGAATTGATAATTGCAATCCACCCATGCCTCTAAATCTACAGAAACCGAATTCTTTTCAATTATTGCCAATGCATGCAATGCACCTGCAACCCCCGCTTCCCATTGCAAGCTTCCTTGCTGTATAGACTTTTGAAGAGCTAACTGTTCGATTGCAATGAAGGTGTTGTAGATATCGATAACCTCTTTTTCTACCAATGGCTTAACTCGAAACCCTTTATTAGCTTCATCGATGATTAATCCACTGTTAATTAGGCGGGAAAGAGCTTCGCGTATGGGAGTTGGCCCGGAATTCAAATATAGCTTTAAGCGTTCGATTTTCAGCTTTTCGCCAGGGGCAAATTCCCCTTTAATGATTGCATGACGCAATTTATGCGTGCATTGATTTGTGATGGTGTCATTGTTTGACATTTTACTTAACCTGTTTTAGAGGGTTAAGTATATTTTATCGATAAAATGAATTTTTATCGATAAAAATAAACAAGAAAGAGGAAAAATATTTTTCCTCTTTACTATTTTTTAAGGAAATTAGACCGGCACGATAATAAGCGGCTTTTCTGTTTTCTTGAATTGTTCAAAATAGCCGGGTTCTACATTAAATACAGAAGCTAAAAAATCGTTTGAGTAAGACCCAAATACTTCTGCAACGCCTATATAATCAGGAGCGGCATTATTAAAAAAAGCAATAACCTCAGCCTCTTCCGAGCTAATATTTTCAATATTATGGAAATGAGAAGCGGGTGCGAATATGCCTTGGCCGGCTCCAACTTCATGAGTTGTTATAGAGCCATCCGGAGATAAAATTGTAATACGGGTGGCGCCCTTCACAATAAAGACGAGTTCTCCGGCATTAGTGTGCCAGTGGGGTTCAACGCAACCTTTGGCGTTTAAGCCAAAACCAAGAATGCCTAGACCTTGCAGCGCCGGAAAAACAGATTGAATTCCAAAGCGCAAATACCCTCCAGGAGTTTGCACGGGCTTGCCAGCACCCTCAATATTAAATTTGTATTTACTGGAATCCTTCCCGATAGAGCTTGTTTTTGGCAATTTTCTAAGTACAGTATTTGACTTAGTCTTGGCTAGTCCCTCGGCAAATGATGAGTTGGAGTGAAATGTCGTGTTAAAGACCGTATCTTTAAGTGAATAAATGGCTTTGGAAAATTGCATTAGTTCAGGAAAATTGTTATCAAATGCGAAGCTAATGACTGACTCTTTTGCATCCAGGTTTTCAAAATGATGCACATACCCTTTTGGTATAAAGCACATTTCGCCTTTGCTGACAGTGAATACTTCATTGGTTTCCGGTGTACGGATGCTTACAAGAAGCTTCCCTTGCGTACAGTAGCCAATTTTATTGGCATTTGGATGCCAAATGGGTTCAATGGCTCCTCCTTGATTTAATTTCAACTTGCCATAGGCAATATTATTAAAACCCGGCACATCTTTATCGGTTATGAGAATAAATGAACCAGCCTCGCTTTGAGTTTCTGGTTGCTTTTTTGCTGAATCAAAAAAAAACTTGTTTTCCATAGAATCTCCTTAATTTAAGCGTCCTATTAAAAAAATCTATAGAATATTAGTTGTTTATTGAACAGTTATTTGGAAAAAAAAGCTGTTCATAATTGTGCTTGCTGCATAAAATTGACTGAAAATTCAAAATCCGACCCGCAATTCTATGAGCCATTCAATAAAAGTTGTCCCTTATGATTCTCATTGGCCTGAAATGTTTCAACAGGAAGCTGATTTGATTAAAAGCTGTTTGCAGCAAGAGTGCTTGGCTGTGCATCATGTAGGATCTACGGCTATTCATGGGCTTATTGCAAAACCAAAAATAGATATTATTGCTGTTTTCAAAGACAATTTGGCAGTCATTTCACAACTTGCTGCCATTGGATATTCGTATAGGGGAGAATATAATATACCATTTCACTCAGGTTTTTCAAAAAGAAAAGAGGGGTTGAATATCAATTTGCATGCATATGAAGAAGGCAATCCTGAAATTGCACTCAATCTTGCCTTTCGCGATTATCTTCGTACCCATCCGGATGATTTAAAAGCTTATGCCGCCTTAAAAAGTGAATTAGTAAAAAATCCCGATGCAGGGCAAAGAGGGCATACTTTTAGCAAATATAATCATGGCAAGGATGTTTTTATTAAAGCTATTCTTAATAAAGCAGGCTTTAAAAGAGCTTGTCTGCGTTTTTGCACCCATCCAGAAGAATGGGAGGCTGCACGTAATTTTTTAATGAAATACGGCGGTGCGAAAGAGTTTATTCATGATGCCCATACCTTCCACTTTGTCTTTTATAAAGGTGTGGAAATAGTGGGCTACAGCAGGTATGAGTGGCATGAAAATCACCCTGAAGAGTGTTTTTATCATTTAAACTCTTCTTGTGACGACTCGTACTATCGGGAGCAAATTACCACATGGTTTGCTGCAAGATGTTTAAAAGTCCAATCCCTCAAATCAGAGTTTGGGAAAGGGAACGAGATCCAGACTAGTGATGTTTAAACAGGACTGTTTTATCCTGAGCAGTTCATCATTTAAACCCAAGTTGTCCCCTAAATCTTAGCACAAGCTTAATTAGATAATTGAGATGGCGCAGATAATGCCGAAGCCAAGGGTTCTTCCCCTTGGCAAGGCGTTAGATGCGTCAGATCGATTGTCTA
>JAEYWL010000120.1 GCA_023428915.1 Verrucomicrobiota bacterium | reverse complement strand
TCAAGCGTGATTTAGGGGCGCAACTTGGGTTTAAAGGGAGCAGTCCATCGCTTTAAGCGTTTATTTTGATTATTTGCTTTTTGGCGACTTTATGATTTCAGGCTTGCCGACTTGCAAGATCATAAGGGTATAATCTAAAAAGTTTTCTTTTATTTGGGCGCCCTCCTTGAGAACGAAAATATAAGGGTGCAAAATCGGCTTCAGATTCTTTTTCATGCTTTAACAACAACTCCAAACATCTTTTTGATTAGGTGCGTAATATTTCTAAGCAGCACGGCATCATCATAATTAATCTCAAAGACATTCTTTCTAATCGACATTTCCAAGCCCTTCTCCGGGTTATGAACAATCGTGCCGCAAATGATCAGATATTTCAAGTTGCCGGAAGCCCGTTCGCGAAAGTCGCTATTAGCTCTACGCCAATATTCCGCTAATGCCGTGTCTTTGTCTGCAAAGGCGTTTTGCATTTTAATCTGGCAAAAAACGATCCAGGCAATGTTATACACAAGTTCGATACCGCTGCTAAGTGCGATGACGGCACAGCGGAAACGAAGCCCCAAATCAGCTTCTGGCGTTATCGTAAGTTCTTTATAAGAAGTGTAGGTATTGCAAACATAAATGCTATTACTGCTATCAATTACACCCATATTTTATCCCCTAAAAGAATTCCCTAATGGGTAGGGAGTATTATTATATAAACTAAATCCAGCTCTCAAACCCCTTAAAAGGAGCAATCAGAGCCTGGTTATATGGTATTATCAGGCCTAAAATTATTATCCCGACATATTTAAATTAAATGTCAAAGGTTATATGAGAACAATAACTTATATCACTTTGTTTTCATAGATGCAACTAAATTCATTTGTTGCAAATTTGAAAGTACTATTTATGAATTTTTTTATAAATTTCTTTGCGGTTTTGCTTGCGCATGGCAGCTGCCATTTTAAGTGCCTGCTTTGGGCCCAGGTTATATACTTTTTGCAGAATATCTAAATGTTTCTCCAGAGGCAAATCTTCCCATTCATTTGCATTAGGGGCATGACCTTCTATTAACAAAGTAAGTTCGCCGCGCAAGGGCTCTTCTTTACAGCGAGCGAGCAGACATTGTGCTGCGCCAAAAAGATGTTCTTCAAATTTTTTGGTGAGTTCTCTAAAAATCGCTAATTTTCTCATAGGTGCTGCCGTTTGAATAAAAGCGAGTGTTTGCTCTATGCGATTAGGCGACTCGTAGGCAACGGTGGTGCCTGGGTATTCCAGAATTTCTATGAGGCGCTCCTGGAGTTCTCCCTGTTTTTTAGGCAGGAATCCGACAAATTGAAAAGGAGAGGTGGAGAAACCGGAGGCGCTAATGGCTGCAATAACAGCACTAGGTCCTGGAATAGAAATAACAGGCAGCCCAAGCTCTCTGCAAGCGGCCACCAATCTTTCTCCAGGATCGGCAATGGCAGGCGAACCGGCATCAGAAATGAGAGCTATTTCCTTTCCTGCCTGTAGATCTTGCAGGATAGCTTCCGCCATCTTAGCTTCTGAAAATTTATGGTAGCTGCGCAATGTGTTTTGTATGCCAAGGTGGTTGAGGAGAATGGCGCTATGCCGTGTATCCTCGCAAAGAATGTAGTCGCAATTTTTTAAGGTTTCTATAGCCCGTAAGGTAATATCGCCTAAGTTGCCAATTGGAGTAGCTACTAGATATAACATGAAGAAACCTGAAGAAAAAGGTGGCACCCAGATTTGAACTGGGGAATGGAAGCTTTGCAGGCTTCTGCCTTACCACTTGGCTATGCCACCTTGAAGTAAGAAAGGGCAATATTAGCCAAGTGGTGTATATGATATCAAGCGAAATTTAGCTTTGCGGGATTTTACCTCTCAAAATAATATTTGAGAGCTGTTTCCATTTTCTCCAATCGCTGCGCAGATCTTTTTTAAGCCGTCGGATTTCTTGCTTGAGCTGCATAATCTGCGGTTTTTCTGCACAATTTTTCTTAAATTCCCAGTATTTAGCTTTAAGTTGGTTAAATTGTGAGATGTTTTGGATCATGCGTTCCGACATCTCGTTGATCTTAACTTCAATTTCATCTTTTTTATGGGAGCACACGGTTTTCAGCTTATCTAATAAGAGGCTTTTGCGTTCAGTGACCATTCTTTTTTTAATTGTGGAAGGATCCATTACCTTCAGGTCATAAGCTAAACCTAATTTGCTGAATAGCCAAATTGCCCACTTGGTAGGGTCAAAATGATACCAGCGAATTCCATTGCGGTAATCATTGGCAAAGGTGTGGTGGTAATTGTGATACCCTTCGCCAAAAGTTAACATCGCTAAAATAAAGTTGTCTACGGCAGTTTGTTCTTGGCAGAAAGGCTTGTCGCCCCAAGTGTGTGCCAAAGAGTTAATGAACCAGGTAAAATGGTGTAAGAGTAAAAAGCGGGCCCAAAGTGCTATGAAAAAGGCGCCCATATAATCGTTAAGCAGCCAGCCCACAAAGAGTACTGCAATAGCGTTTGTAACTATCATTAGCAGGACAGAGTGTTTGTCCTGGAACATGACAAACTTGTTTCTGTATAGGTCGGCAACTATTTTTTTATCTAAGGGCTTTGGCTTTTGCAGCAACCACAGAAAGTGCGCATACCAAAAACCTTTTTTAATGCTGTATGGATCTTCATCTGTGTCTACATGAGCATGATGCAAGCGGTGTTCAAAAGACCAGCGCAAAGCGCTTCCTTGTCCAGCCATAGAGCCAAAAAAGAGCACGAGAAATTCTACTATAGGATGGGCTTTAAAAGCTTTATGAGAATAAAGACGATGATAGCCGCCGGTTATACTCATGCCTGATAAATAAAGGAGAATGATTGCGGCTGCGATCATCGACAGCGACGGCGTGTAGAAATATAGGTAAATAGGGAGTGAAACGAGTACAAAAATGTGGTAAATAATTAAAAATGCCCCTACACCTACATTAAACTCTTGTAATCTCATACTTGTCCTCTAACTAACTAAACATCAATTAATTATCAGGATTTTAATTCTTTTAATCATTAATGGCAATCAACAAAAGACGCAATAGTATTATTACTTAATTTCCGGTTCTCATATTCATGCCTTTCGCCTGACAAAAGACAAGCTTAGTAAAAGGATAAATCTGCTTGAGCTGTTATTTATTTGAGAGTATAGTCTTGGCTTTTTAAATTAAATTTAGGGAAAAAATGGAAGGGGCTGCTGGAGCGAGAAAACCGGTTACGATATTAGATTTTATGAAGCCCGAAGATGCAAAGACATTTAAAAAAACGTCTCTTGAGCGAATAGAAGAAATTCCTGAAAAGGATAGAATTTTAGTTGCTGTCTATAATATTTTGTTTCCCCAGCGCATTCCACCTGATCCAAAATTTAATAATCCTATTGGTTATAGTTTCGACCCCCAGATAGGGCTCTATGACAATATTGCCTTCAGGATGACCATAATTATAAAAAATATAGTGAGGGCTAAGCCCGACATTTTGTGCCTTCAGGAAGTGGCACCAGTTAGCATCGCAGCCTTGCAAAATAGTGCTCCGCTAACAAACTTGCGGTATAAAATTATTTATGAATTTCATACTCCAAATACCCATGGGGTAGCCATACTCTACCGTGAAGAAAAATTTAAGTTGCTTCAGAGGGCCTCTTTTACTTTTCAATTATGCGTGATAGATCAAAATGATAAGACAAAAGTAAAAAATAAAAAGCGCGAGCACCTGGTGGTGGATTTTAGCGATAATCAGACTAAGATTATTTATCGAGTCGCTTGCTGCCATATATTTTCTCCTTTGGATTTGGGCTGCAATAGAGAATTGCATACGCAAAAAATTCTTGAAGACGTAACGAAAATGCCCCAAATAAAACCAATCGATCGCGTGCTTTTTTGCGCTGATTCCAATCAAGATCAATTTGGGGATGAAGGAGAGCTAGCGGAAGGGCAAGAGCCGAGCATGTTTCTGGCCTCTTCATTTAAACCGCTCAAAGCAGAAAATTATCACATCTACGAAACAATTGAACCAGATGAATATGTAAAAGAAAATTTTGACAACGGTCCTGTATCTCTAAATAAGCGCATGACTATGGTAATTTTATCTAAACAACATCAGGTAAGGTTAAAACCCGTAGAGGGATTTGATCCAAGGGGTAGCGACCATAAATTAAAACAGGTAGAAGTTTTATAGCGTTGGTGCGGTTAATTCTTGTTGAAAATGGCTCTAAACCTTACTCTATTGTCAAGAAAATAATTCTTATTGTTTCTCATTATCAGTTTTGTTTTTGTCATATTGCTGGGAGTAGCTTGAAACTATTTTAAAATGATTTATTTATTGCTTAACCATTTAAAACATTTTGAAGGGATTAAAATACCTGCAGTATTTACCTACTACTCCACGAGAATGATGCTGGCAGCAATTACCTCGCTTTTGATCAGTATCTTTTTAGGTCCCTATTTTATCCGTAAGCTTTACGAGCTCAAAATTGGCCAGACTATTCGCAAAGAGGAATGCCCCCTCTTAGGGGAGCTCCACGCCAAGAAAGAAAATACGCCTACTATGGGGGGGATTTTAATTATATTCTCCATGCTAGTCTCTATGTTCTTATGGATGGATCTGCAAAGTGCTTTTACCTTAATCCTTCTGATAACTACTGTGGTCTTAGGGGTTCTTGGCGGCATAGATGATTATTTAAAATTGCGTTTTAAAAATACTAAAGGCGTGCCTGGCAGATTCAAGCTGCTCTGCCAGTTAGGCTTATCAGGGCTTATCGCTTTGTATCTGTTTGTGCCTGCAGTAAGCGGTGCCGTCCAAATGGATAAGTGGTTTCAGCCCCCGGTCATAAAGGAATTAGTGAAAGACTCGGATAAAGAAGAGCGCCACCATGTCCTGGCCTTGCATGAGTATGCCGCCAGGGTCTATATGCCGTTATTTAAAGAGCCGATTTATCTATTTAAGGGTTTTGCAGTTACTCTAGGAATTTTGTTCACCATGTTTATTATTACAGGTTCATCCAATGCTGTGAACTTGACGGATGGCTTGGACGGGCTTGCTTCAGGGTGTTTAATTTTAGTAGCTGTTTGTTTGGCTATCATTGCGTTTGTCTCCAATAACATTGATCTCGCCGATTATTTGCGCATTATGTATATCGAAGGCAGCGGCGAGATTGGCATCTATCTTTGCGCACTGGCTGGAGGATGCCTGGGATTTTTATGGTATAACTCCCATCCTGCACAAGTGTTTATGGGAGATGTCGGCTCATTGACCATGGGAGGAATTATTGGCGTCTCAGCGGTGCTGTTGAAACGAGAGTTTTTATTAGGCATTGTAGGAGGGATATTTGTAGCCGAGGCCCTGTCAGTAATATTGCAGGTCGGAAGTTATAAATTCCGCAATAAAAAAAGAGTGTTTTTATGCGCACCTCTGCACCACCATTTTGAATACAGCGGCTGGTATGAGACTAAAGTGGTGATCCGCTTTTGGATAATCGGACTGCTGCTTGCAATAATCGGAATCGCAACCTTAAAGTTTCAGTAAAATATGGCTGACTTACAAAACAAAAAAATTGCTGTTCTTGGTTTAGGTGTTAGCGGGCAGTCTGCTGCGCGTTTTTTAAGAAAGCTTGGCGCCAAAGTGATCTGCGTCGATCAAGACATTGCGCAGGCCGGCCCTCAAGCTTTATACCAAGAAGGCTTTGAGTTAATTGCCGAGCAAAACTGGGATGCAAATTGCGAGCTGGCTGTCGTATCCCCCGGAATATCTTTAACGCACCCTTTGTGCCAGCGTCTTGCAAAAAACGGGATTGAATTAATTGGGGAGATTGAGCTGGCAGCCAGAGAGCTCGATCAGCCCTGCATAGGCATTACAGGGACGAATGGAAAGACAACGGTCACGCTTTTAGTGGCACATATCCTCAATTGCGCAGGCATTCAAGCTTGCGCTCTCGGTAATGTAGGGACTCCTCTAACTCAGGCGTTGCTTGAAAAAAAACATGAGCGTGTAATTTTTGTAATCGAACTAAGTTCTTATCAGCTTGAAAGCATGTCTACTGCTTGCTTAGATGCCGGCGTCATATTAAACATCACACCGGATCATTTAGACCGTTATAATTATTCCATGGAAGAGTATGCCAAAGCTAAATGCCGCATCCAAAGGCTGCTGCGCCCAAATTCGCCCTTGTTCGCCTTTCAATCCGTTATTGACGAGTTTGGCAAACAATTGAGAATGGATACATGCATTGCCTATGGCTATAGCGATTCTTGCGCTTATTGTTTAACACCTCGTGGAATAGAGTATAGAGGTGAAATTGAGTTGGCCTACCCGGCAAGCTTGCTGAGGCTTGCCCCGCATGATTATGAAAATTTTGCCGCAGCTTATGCTTTGTGCAAAAAATATGGCGTTTCTAAAGAAAAATTTCTTTTGGGATTGCGAAGTTTTAAAAAACCGCCTCACCGCATTGAGTTTGTGAGCGAAGTGGCTGGGGTAAAATATTATGATGACAGCAAGGGTACAAATGTTGATGCTGTGATTAAAGCTGTTGAGTCTATGCCGGCAAATGTAGTATTGATAGCTGGCGGATTAGATAAAGGATCTCCATTTAAGCATTGGGTTTCAGGCTTTAATGGAAAAGTTTCGCATATTTTTGCAATTGGACAGGCTGCAGCTACGATACAAGAGCAGTTAAAAGGCAAATTAACGGTAGACATCTGCTCTTCATTAGAAGAAGCTGTACTTTCAGCCAGTAAAAAAGCAAGCCCGGGAGAGTGCGTGTTGCTTTCTCCAGGATGTGCAAGTACGGATATGTTTAAGAATTATGCCCACAGAGGGGAAGTCTTTAAGCAAACTGTACTGCAATTACAGACATAATAACCTGTTTTTAAAAGGGTGATTCCAATTTGTAATCACCCCTCTAACAAATCATCTTATGAGTTGGGAAACTCTTAGGGGAGGATGATATGACGATAAGTAGAAGAGACACCATCATAATTGCAGTTTTGATCAATACCGGTATTCTGGCCGTTTTATTTATGACAGCGATGCATTATGACGAAGATCCCCTGCCTAATATACAGGAGATAAGTGCAGTAATTGCTGAAAATCAAGAGCCGATCCCGCTTGTGTTGGAATCTAAACCAGCATTGCAGCAGGTTCAAGTGCCTTCAGATCAAGTGGATCAGGCTTTGCAACGCCTTTCTTTTGGGCAAGCAGCTCCTTCTGTTTCGAATCCCCCTGCCTTGCCTGCAGAAAAAAATCTCGATAAAGCGACTGTACCCCTTGCAGCAACTGATGAGATGAAATATGTGGAAATTGTCGTTAAGAAAGGCGATTTTTTAGAAAAAATAGCCAGAGCTAATGGTACAAGTGTTGAAGAGATCAAAAGAGCTAATAATTTAAGCAGCGACAATTTAGTAATCGGCCAGGTATTGCGTATAGCTGTCCCAGTGAA
Source organism: Verrucomicrobiota bacterium (assembly GCA_023428915.1). Lineage (GTDB taxonomy): Bacteria > Chlamydiota > Chlamydiia > Chlamydiales > JAEYWL01 > JAEYWL01. The sequence continues at coordinate 29,523 of JAEYWL010000120.1, read as the reverse complement.
AAAAGAGACTGAAAAAAAGAAAATTGCGCAAACTCCTCTACCAGCGCAGCCTGCACCTTTACGGCAAGAGATGAAACAGGCGCAGGGAAACGAGGTCTATTACGTCATTAAAAGCGGCGACAACCCCTGGAAAATTGCCCGTCAATTCCAAGTAAAGTATGAAGATATCTTATCCCTTAATAAGCTGAATGAGGATACAGCGCGCAACTTAAGGCCGGGTGATAAGATCAGAATTAAATAGAGATGGATAACACTGTAAAACACATCCCGATCTCTTATAAGCAAAATTCTGGTGTTGAAAAATATTTAACGCTGCTTAAGCTGACAATGGTCATTACTATCAGCATCATTTTTGCTATTGGATTAGTAATGATCTTTAATACAACCTCAGCGGAAGTATTGGATCACTCCTTAGATAAAAGCACCCGAGGAGCTCTTGCCAGACAAATAGCTTATGCTGGAGCCGGCATAGGGTTAATTGCCTGCATAAGGCGGGCCGGGTATGAGCAATTCCTTAATATCTCTTACTATCTTTTGCTTATTTCAATAGCCCTTCTGCTGCTTTGCCTAATGCCAGGGATTGGCAGAGCTGTGAATGGTTCTAAACGTTGGATACAACTTTTTGGTTTTTCCTTTCAACCTTCAGAGTTTGCCAAATACATTATCGCAGGGTATGTGATCCAACACTACCTCTGCAGCCTGAAAGGCAATTGGACCTTTCAGAAATTCATTAGAATGCTCGGCGTTGTGGCAATCCCCATGTTTTTAACTCTGATTGAGCCCAATAATGGCACGGTGGGAGTTATGGGATTGCTTTTACTGGTATTGTTTATCTTAGGAGAGATTCCAGCCAAATATTGGGCCATACCATTGGTTGTCATGTGTGTAATTGTAGCTGTATCTGCCTATCACTTACCATATGTGAGGGGAAGGGTGCAGGTGTATCTTCACCCTGAATTAGATCTAAAGGGCAAGGGGCATCAACCCTACCAAGCCAAGATAGCAGCAGGCTCCGGAAAGTTATGGGGGAAAGGGCCAGGGAATAGCCTGCAAAAATTGAGCTATCTTCCTGAGGCGCAAAACGATTATATTGCAGCCATTTATGCAGAAGAGTTTGGTTTTACCGGCATCTGCTTTTTAATTGCCCTGTATTTAATTCTGGCTTCATGCGGTTTTGGCATAGCTCTTCATGCAGAAACAGAGGCCGCTTACTACATGGCGGCCTCTGCGGCCTTTTTAATAAGTTTTCAAGCCTTTATGAATCTTGGAGTTGTTTCTGGATTGCTGCCAAGCACAGGATTGAACCTGCCCTTTTTCAGCCAAGGCGGCACATCCCTGATGGCGAATTTAATGGGGGTCGGCCTCTTGCTCGATATTGCCAGCAGACAACGAGATAATAAATAATCCTTGCCCTTGCCACTGTCCTTGCCCCATAATTTGACCACCGGCCCGTGTCAATATGCGCATTCCTATTACCCTTATCTTTTTTTAATTAAACGCAGAGGCGCATGAGACGCGGAGACGGGGAGGATTTTAAGATGAAGCATCGATATTAATTAGGTTAGCTCTTAATGAAAAAACCTGTAATTGTAATCACATCCGGCGGCACTGGGGGCCATATTTTCCCAGCTCAAGGGGTGGCAGACCAGTTAATTACACGGCTGCCGCAATCCAGGGTAATTTTTTTGGCCGCCGGCCTTTCGGAAAATCGTTTTTTTGCTAAAGAACAATATGAATATTTTGAGGTTTCTAGCGGAAAGCTTGAAAAACACCCCTTGAAAGCTATTCATAGCGGATGGCGGATTAGCCGTGGAATTTGGCAGAGTTTGAGGCTTATACGGCAGCTGCAAGCAGACATTGTCGTTGGATTCGGCAGTTATTATACCCTGCCCGTGCTTGCCGCTGCAAAATTAGCTAAAGTACCTATAATATTGCATGAAGCCAATTATTATCCGGGAAAAGTAAATGCACTGTTTGCAACTAGTGCTATAGCTACAGCCCTTCATTTTCCAGGAACAAAAGAGTACCTAAAAGGCCGCAGCATAGTGACTGGCATGCCCTTGCGGACGAGTTTGCAAAAGATTCAAAATGATAGAGAAAAAGCAAATCAGTACTATGCTTTCCAAACAGGCAAAAAAAATACCCTTTTAATTTTAGGCGGTTCTCAGGGAGCTAAAAAGCTTAATCTTTTAACCGCCGATGCTTTAATAGCCAATGCACAGCAGTGGTCTTCGGTGCTTAAGCTTATCCATTTTGCCGGTAATGAAGAACAGGCTATGCATATTGATCGCCTCTATCGTCAAGCCAGCTATGAATGCTGTGTAAAAGCTTTCGAAAAAAATATGCATTTTGCCTGGTCTGCTGCAGACTTTTCAATTAGCCGCGCAGGGGCTTCTACCATTGCCGAACAAATTGAATATGGGGTCCCGGGACTATTGGTGCCCTATCCTTTTGCAGCCGACAACCACCAGTTAAAGAATGCTGAGTATTTTGCTGCAGTTGGGGGAGGGCAGGTGCTTCCTGAAACTACCCTGGAAACTTCCCTTGCTTCTTCCCTTAAAGAATGCATAAAGGATAATGGTAAATTATTGAGCTATTGGAAAGAGCGGCTCGCAACCTTTAAATCACAAAGAAAAGTACAGGATTTATGCAGCTTGATAGAGGAAAATCTTTAAATCAAAACTACCACTTTATCGGCATTGGCGGGATCGGGATGAGCGCCCTTGCTAGAATGTTGCTTGCTAAAGGCATTGCCGTCTCCGGCAGTGATGTCCAAGAGAGCTATACCTTAAATGCCTTAAGAGATGCTGGGGCTGTGGTTGCCATTGGCCATGATGAACGTAATGTACCCCCTGAGGCAATAGTGGTTTTCTCTTCAGACATTAAAGCCGCAAACCCTGAATTGCTGGCGGCAAAAAATAGAAATTGCGTTTTGCTCCACCGCTCAGACCTCTTGGCGCAGCTTGCCAATGATAAAAAATGCCTGGCGCTTGCAGGCACGCATGGAAAAACAACGACTACTTCTTTGCTTATTTCAATTCTAGCTAAAGCGGATTGCAAAGCCTCTTTTATGGTCGGCGGGATTTTACAGGAACAAAAATCTAACGCAGAGATAAATGAGGGAGAATATTTTGTCTTGGAAGCTGATGAAAGCGATGGCACTTTTTTGAAATATGAGCCATTTGGAGCCGTAATTACTAATATTGACACGGATCATTTAAGCCATTACAAAACACTTTCAGCCCTGGAGAAAACCTTTTTGGAGTTTGCGCAAAAAGTTCAATCTTTCCGCCATTTATTTTGGTGCGGCGATGATATGCGTTTGCAGCAGCTTTCTTTACCAGGCAATTCCTATGGATTCGGCCCGCAGAATGCTTTATGCATACAGAATTATAGCCAAGATGGCTGGCGGCAATGGTTTACATTAACATATGACGGCAAGGCATATGAAAATATAGAGCTGGCTTTAGCAGGAAAGCACAACGTGCTTAATGCCGCAGCAGTATCCGGGCTTTGCCTTGAACTTGGAATTGAGGAGCAGGCCATTCGAGCTGGATTAAGCCAATTCAAAGGGGTCGGCAGAAGGTGCGAACACAAAGGGCTTTGGCGCGAAGCCTTTTTAATAGACGACTACGCCCATCATCCAACCGAAATTAAAGCGACATTAGAAGCCATCCGAAGCGCCATAGGGCAAAACCGCTTAATTGCGATTTATCAACCCCACCGGTATAGCCGCCTGCAATACTGCATGGGCAGTTTTGATCGCATATTTCGCGATGCCGACCAGGTAGTTGTCACCGATATTTACCATGCAGGTGAAGAGGCAATCCCGGGGATAACCAAAGAAGCCATTCTGGCAGAGATTGCACGGTCCCACCGGCATAGCACGTTTTGGCCGCGCCATAAGCTTTCAGAGTATTTAAGTAAAGAAGCAAGGCCCGGCGACACTATAGTCACTCTGGGTGCCGGCGACATCACCAAGTTGTCAGCAGAGCTGCATGCAATAAAATGCTAAACAAAAGCTTTAACTTAATCAAATATTATAAATTAAATCAAAGATATCCTGGATTTAGAAAGCAAGATATATAAGAATAGAAGGCAAAACATTGTTTGATTAAAAAATAAGAAGACTGTTAATATATAAAATATCATCCCGCATGGCCTAGCCATGCGAAGGCCACGGGTTCAGGCCCGTGGTTTCTTTTTGAGGCCTAATGAATCAGCAGCGAGTTATCTGTTTTATCGATGGATTCAATCTTTACCATGCGATCAATCGACTAAATGCTCCTCATTTAAAATGGCTAAATCTATGGTCTTTGTCTTCAGTATTTATTCGTCCAAAATCTCAAGAATTAGTGGATGTTATTTATTTTTCTGCCTATGCAGATTGGCTTCCTCAGTCTAAAAAACGGCATATTCAATATGTGAAAGCACTTGTCTCTTCTAAAGTCAGCACTGTTTTAGGAAAATTCAAGAAAAAAGATAGGAAATGTCCTCAATGTAAACACATGTGGTGCGGACATGAAGAAAAAGAGACTGATGTAAATATTGCTCTTGCGATGCTTGATTTGGCTTATAAAAATAAGTTTGATCATGCGTTTCTTATTTCCAACGACTCAGACTTAGCACCAGCTATTCATATGGTTCGTAAAAATTTCCCGCAAAAGCTATTTACCACAATTGTACCCCCACATTATACGCATAGTAATGAGTTAATTAAAGCATCTTCGGAAAAAGCAAAAATTACAGTCAAGCATCTTGAAAGATGTCTCTTCCCGGAAATCATTTATGATGCCGGTGGAAATATTGTTGTTTCTCGTCCTATAGAATATAAAGCATGATCATTAAGCCAGAGTATCGCGTAAAAGAGGAGAATGGTTTCACCTTATTTCAAGCCGCATTATGGATCTTGTTTTCCATTATTGTGGTAACTGGTTCTTTATCGTTAGGCTGGTATTACTATGTGCACTTCGTAAGTCAAAGAAATCGAAGCGAGAGCTTCTTGATTACCGGACTTCTTTTGCAGCCGATAGGCAATGAAAAACTGCCCGGCAGCTATATTGCAGAACTTCTAGAACTTAGCGTTGATAAACCCGTCAATATCTATCGCTTTCAAACAAAAGAAGCGCTGGAAAAACTGCAAAATTCTTTCCACATTAAATATGCAGAAATCGATAGAGTTAAGCCAGGATACCTTTGGGTTGCCTACGAAGTTCGCGAACCCGTAGCCTTGCTGGAAAACTATGAAAATCAGGCGATTGACCAATTTGGCGAAGTATTTCCTTACTTGCCATTTTATAAAGGACGCAATTTACCTAAAGTCTATTTTGATTTGCCGAGGGGAGACTATTCCTATGTAGCAAGCCTAGAATTTAAACAAGAAGCTAAGCAAAATCTTCAATTATTGGAAGTAATTAAAGTTTTGGAAATAGACGGTTGGAAAATTAGCAGGGTGGATTTTTCTAAACAGAATGCCTTGAGCTTTGGGCAGAGGCAAATTATCGTTCAGTTAGCTAAAAACGCTGCAGCTCAAGAGCATTTCTTACGATTTTCGCCGGATCAACTGCCGGAAAGTTTGCACAATTACCAAAAATTGCAAAAATCTCTGCAATCAGAGAGACTGTATTCTGAAAACTCTCTAATTATAGATCTGCGAATACCACAGTTAGCCTATATTTCAGTAAAGAAGGAGGCGCCATGAGTGCTGATACAATTGATGAAAATTGTCTGCAGAAGTTTATTACCTTTTTAAAAATCCCAAGCATTAGTGCCGATCCAGATTATAAAGAAGCGATCCATAACTGTGCGGATTGGGTGGCTGAAGAGCTGAGGCATATGGGATTTTCAGTTGATATATGGCAAACCTCTGGAGCCCCTGTTGTTTTTGCTTCATGGGATAAAGCCGGCAAGGATAGGCCGACATTGCTTCTTTACTGTCATTATGATGTGCAGCCAGTCGATCCCTTAGAATTATGGGATTCACCTCCCTTTGAACCGGTTATTAAAAATGGCAATATTTATGCTAGGGGGGCTCAGGATAATAAAGGGCAATGTTTTTACACTTTAGAAGCCGTCAGACAGCTTCTCAAGGAAACCGGAAAACTGCCGATCAACATAAAATTTTGCATAGAAGGCGAAGAGGAGTGCGGCAGCGCTGGGTTGCTTGGAGAGCTAAAAAAGCGGCCGGAACAATTGCAGGCCGATTATTTGGCCATTGTTGACCTGGGCATGAAGGATGCAAACACTCCTGCAGTAACTTTAGGCTGTAGAGGAATAGTAGCTTTTGAGTTAATTGCTGAGGGGCCAAAAATGGACTTGCATTCCGGCAGCCATGGCGGCTTAGTTAAAAATCCTATTCAAGCCTTAGTGCAAGTGTTATCCGAGTTGCACGATGAGCAAGGCAAAGTAGCTATTCCCGGGTTTTATGATCAGGTAAAATCCTTCAGCCAAGAGGAATTGGCGGCTATCGCTCTAGATTTTAACGAGCAGCAGTATGAGCATGACTTTGGCGCTACCCCTTCAGGAGGAGAGTTAGGATATAAGCCGCTGGAAAGAGTTTGGCTGCGTCCCACTCTAGAATTAAATGGCATTACCGGAGGGTATACCGGCATAGGCTTTAAAACCGTCATTCCTGCTAAAGCCTCAGCCAAGTTTTCTTGCAGATTAGCGGCAAACCAGGATCCGGAACATATTGTTAAGCTAGTAACTACCCACTTGCAAGCTTTGAAAATACCGGGCATTACTTTTACAGTAGAAAGATTGGAAGGCGGCGGTTCGGCAGTAAATGCCAGCCCCGGCTCGCCAATTGTCCAGGCATTTAAAAAAGCTTATAGCGAGGTTTTTGGAGTAGAGGCTGCTTGTGTGTTAGAGGGAGGCTCTATTCCAGTCACAGCTGCACTTAAACAGGCTTCCGGTGCAGAACTGGTTATGGTAGGGCTAGGCTTGGCAACTGATCAAATTCATTCTCCAAACGAGCATTTTGCGTTAAGCAGGCTGGAAAAAGGCATCAAAAGTATGAAAAGGGCATTTGAACTTATCCGGGAGATACCTTCATGAGTCAATTTATAGAAATACATTGGACATCAGGCAGTATTGACGAAGCGCGTAAAGTATGCCGCTTCCTCATTCAAGAACGTTTGGCTGCCTGTGCGCAGATTATCCCTTGGGTAGAGTCGATCTACATGTGGGATAATAAATTGGAAACTGCCCAGGAAAGTAAAATCGCCATCAAAACTCAATTGGATTGTTATGCGGCAGTGAAGAAAGCGATTGAAGACAATTGCAGCTATCAAGTTCCTGAAATTACTTACAGGATTATTGATGGCGGCAATGAAGCTTATCTCAAGTGGCTTGAAGAAAGCACGCCTGCTTCAGCCAGGGAACATGGGGAGTATACGACTAAAACGATGGAAATTGATTCCCCTCAATGAAAGATCGTATCAGCATTAAAGGTGCCCGCCAACACAATTTGCAGCACATTAGTTTGGAAATCCCAAAAAACAAACTAGTGGTGTTTATCGGCGTCAGCGGTTCAGGAAAATCCTCGCTGGCATTTGATACGATTTATTCTGAAGGGCAAAGAAGGTATTTAGAATACCTTTCCCCGGAGATTAGAGGGTTAATCAAGCAATTGCCTAAGGCTGATGCTGATAGTATTGAAGGGCTTTCCCCTTGTTTGGCTATCAAGCAAAACCGCAGGCAAATTTACTCAAGAGTTACAGTAGGAGCCTATACCGATATTTATGATTTCCTGGCTTTATTGTACGCTAAAACTGGTATGCAGCATTCTCCTTTTTCAGGACAGCCGTTATCCAGGCAGACACGCCAGGTAATTGCCGAGTCCATTTTAAGGGAATATCCGGCAGGGACTAAAATTCAGCTGATAGCGCCTATCAAACTGGATCAAGAAACTGCCGCTCAAGCGGTCCAGCGTTTACAAATGCAAGGCTTTGTGCGTATACGCATACAGGGACAAGAACTTGAAATTGGCGAAACAGCAGAACTACAGGCCGAGTCCTTAGAAGTCGTTGTAGATAGGCTGGAGATAAAAGAAGGTGTGCGGGACCGCCTCAGCAGCTCCATTGCTACGGCATTAGACCTTGCCAAAGGTATCCTTAAATTGCAAGTCGGCAGGGAAGAAAATTATAGGCTGTTTACTGAAGTCTATGTCTGCCCAGAGACGGGGTATTCTTTTTATCCTTTAGAGCCGGAGGATTTTAAAACAACATCTGCAAGAGGGGCCTGTCCAGCTTGCTTTGGCAAGGGGGGGCAGGAAAAAGTTATTAGGGAGAGATTTTCCTGGAATGAAGAGCAGCCGCTGGTGCAGCAGGCGGAAGAGATTTTTGACTTGCTGGGCAGAAGGAAAAGAACGCTAGTAAATACTTTATGGGAGCAATTTTGCAGGCAGCAAGAAATTGATGAAAAGCAGCTGCCATATGAAATAACAGAGGAGGGGCTTGAACTGGTGTTGTCTGGTTCTGATAATCCCTTGGACATCTTAACAGATATTGATGGAGAGGCCAGAAAAGTCTCTACCCGCTGGCCAGGCATTTATACGTTAGTGGAAAGCGATTTACAGGAAAGGGGAGATAAAAGCCGGGCCTTGACCTTGGATTGGGTTGGGTGGACGCCGTGCCAAGTTTGCCGCGGAGCGGGCCTTAAGCAGGAGGCTTTATATTGCTTTATAAATGGAAAGAATATTTTCCAGCTCTGCAGCCTCTCCATTCAAGATCTGAAAGCATTTCTGCTTCAGGCGCCCTTTGCCTCCAAAGAGCTGGCTATTGCAGCAGAAATCCTTCCTGAAATTATTTCACGCCTAGATTTTTTAATGAAGGCGGGACTAAATTATTTAGAACTCAGCAGGCCAGCCGGTACTTTAAGCGAAGGGGAGGCGCAAAGGGTGCAGTTAGCGGCGCTTCTTGGCGCGCATCTCAGCGGAGTAATTTACATTTTGGATGAACCTTCCCTTGGATTGCACGCCCGCGAAATCCGGCAATTAGCCGATGTGCTTGAGGAGTTAAAAGACAGGGGAAATAGCATATTATTGGTGGAGCATAACCCGCAGCTTATCCAACGCGCCGATAGAATTATAGAAATAGGCCCTGGCGCTGGCGTGCATGGCGGCCGTATTCTCTTTGAAGGCAGTTATAAAGAGCTTTTACAGGATAAAGCAAGCTTGTCAGCTGCTTGGCTGAATGGGAAAAAGAGTTTAGCAAAACCTAAAGTAAAGAAAAGCAGCGGAAGCTTAACTGTAGCTGATGCGGCTTTGCACAATCTTAAAGGCGTCACTGTAGAAATACCATTAGGCTGCCTGGCGGCGCTTTGCGGGGTTTCCGGGTCGGGCAAATCGACTTTGGCTTTTGATATCATTGCTTCTGAGCTTCAGGGGTGGCTGCAGAGAGGACAAATCCCAAAGCATTTACAGGGTTATGAGGCGGTCAAACGGTTAAACCTTGTGGAGCAGCGCCAAGCCGGAGTTGCTTTGCGTTCTACACCGGCCACTTATATTCAAATTATGTCCCCAATCCGCACTTTGTTTGCCTCAACTAAATTGGCGAAATCCCGTGGATATACCGCTTCCACATTTAGTTTAAACAAAAAAGGCGGCAGATGCGAAGCTTGCGAGGGGTTAGGGTATCAAAAAATCACCATGCAGTTTTTCCCTGATTTAGAAATCCCCTGCGAAGTGTGCAGCGGGAAAAAATATAATTTTGAGACCCTTCAAGTTACCTGGCAGGGCTTAAATATTTACGAAGTGCTGCAGCTGTCAGCAAAAGATGCTTGGGAGCTGTTTAAACATCACCCGCAAATCAATGGAAAATTGCAATTGTTGAACGAACTGGGGCTGGATTATCTGACATTAGGCCAAGCCTTTAATACTCTTTCCGGAGGGGAAATCCAGCGTTTAAAATTGGTCGCTGATTTAGCTGCAGAAGCTGAATTGCATACGCTTTATTTATTAGATGAGCCATCAGCCGGGTTGCATTTTCACGATGTGGAAAAATTAGCCGCTATTTTACAACGCTTGAGGGAGCGAGGACACTCCATTTTAATTATTGAGCATAATTTGCCTATTATCAAGCAAGCTGATTGGGTAATCGAATTAGGGCCGGAAGGCGGGCCAGGAGGCGGCCAGGTCATTTTTGAAGGCACCCCTGCCAAGCTAGCCAAAGCTCACACCCCTACCGGTATCGCCCTTAACCTCTGATTCAGGCATTCCGATAAAGAGACCTTAATCCAAGTCATCGTAGAGGGTGCTATTGAGTTCTTGGTCGATTTCAATGATGGCAATTTCTTCTATTTCGGCATGTTTTTCATTATCCACTTTTTCATAGGAAGCCATGAGAGCATTCAGTTGATGGTAAAAGTCTTCCATGGGGCGGACAGTATGGCGTGCAATGAGATCGATAAGGGCATCAGCTGTTGGCTTTAGGGCTTCCATGCGATCCACTTCTTGCATGCTCAGATCTTTCGGTATAGGGGCATGGTCGGCAATATGGCTCAGTGTTTCAGGATACGTCGAGGCGAAGGCAATGATTTCATCTTTATCCTCTCCAAGAGCATCAGGCTCCACAACGGCCTCCTCATGGGCTACAAGTATGTCGCTGCCAATAATTTTTCTGGTTTTGGCATCAAACAATAGGTAAGCGATAGGAAAGTTAGAAGAGTGAATGAGTTCTAATCCTTTTTGTGCTTGCTTAGCCGTCTCTGCACCTTGGCTTGTGTATAATACGAGGCTGGGCAGCTTGCTTAATGTCCTGGTTTGTTCGATCAAACCGCCAACCGCCGGTTGCGCATCTTCAGCTTGTGTCAATTCAGCCAATTCATCAACAAGTTGTTCGGTCATTTTAAAATAACGCGGAGCATTATATAGATAATTGTTGGCTTCAGGATTGATAAGGGCTAATTCTTTAGATGGGATAAATTCCGGGTATCTTCCATTTTCTGCCAGTTCTTCTAGCGGCAGCACTTGCCCTTTTTCTAAGAAAACAGTTAAAGCAGTATGATCCACTTCTGCAAAGTTGTTTTTGCCTTCTATTAGACGACTTAAAGGAGTAATGTCATCATAGGTTCTGATTGCCATGTTTTCAGAGTCAACTATCAATGCTTTATTTGGGATAAGCCGATTAAATGGGCTTGATGAAGGCTGCAGCATTACCAAAAAGCGGGTAAGATCAGGAGTTGAATAAATCTCCTGTTTATAAGACGAAATGCCCAGATAGCCTTTTACATTTTCTTCCGAGAAAGGCTGGTAGCGAGCGGAAAGTACCTGATTTAAATTGCTCCTCAATGAACTGGGTTTATTCCAATCTCGAGGCTTGTCAGGGTTGTTTTTGGCATTTAATAGGCTCATAGCAGTATCGGAAGCCACTCTTGCAGCCTTTAACAGGGTTTCTTTGCTTTTATGCTCGCTGAAAATTGCTAAAAAAATACCTGCAAAAAGACACAATAAAGCTATTCCAATTGCAATCCATAAAGCATAAGAACGCTTTTCAGAGTTTGGAGGGGGCGATGCCGGTGCCGGCGGTGTATTTTGTTCTGAAAGAAGCGATTCTTGCTTTTCTTGCGGCTCTGTTTCATTTAATTCAGTTTGTTCCGGATAAAACTCTGCTTCAGGTTCTGTTGGTATGAAGCCAGGTTTAGATTCAACCGGGGCTTCTTTCTTTGCTTCTTCTAAATGAAATTGTTCTACTTCATGCAACAAGGCTTCGATTTGCTCCGGATCGAGATCATCATGCATTTCCATGCCGGCTTCTTCTTCTAAATCAAAAAGAGGGGACTCTTTTTCTAATTCGGATGGTTTAATCTCTTGTTCTGTTGAAGTGAGAGGGTCTTCAGACGGCGAGTCTTGATGGGAAGCTTCTCTGATTGAAACGCTTTTTTCTTTAATCTTTGTGGAGACAATGTTGTGTAGAGTTTCTTCGGAGGTGGTCATGTTCTCATGAACCAACGCATCGTGTATGTGGGGTTCTAACTCAGCGAACTTGTCGAAAGTAATTTTTATGTCGTGGATGGTTAAAATATCACCTTCTTGCAATTTTCTTTTACCAAAAGGGAGGCCATTCAACGTCACGAAGGGGTCGTTGGTTAAATTTATTAAGGTATAAACGGTTCCGGTTTTTTGAATTTTAAGATGATGATTGCGCAGCTGAGGCTGTGAAAGCGGGATATCTACTTCATCCCCATAAGAACCGATATACAGTTCTTCTTTTGTAAAGTTCTGGGTATATTTCTTAGTATTTTCCTCAATAGTAACACTGATCATGGCAAAACCACTCCAAAGATAAATCTATAGCGGAGCATAAATATTAAAGAATATGTATGCAATAAATTAGTTCTCACATGGTAATAACAAACTTCCTTAATTTTTTTTGAGTTTTTGCTTGAGGTAAATCACTCGGATGATTAAAAACTAAATATCCATTTTTTGGAGAGTGAAAAAGGACTGGTTTTACTAATTTTATTTAGTTAAACAATCTGGTCAAAGGAGAATTAGGTTATATCGAAAAATAAGACTAAGCTATAATTTAGGGTTATCTTGCTTCACTTGAAACCCGACTTGCTACCTTCTAAGAGTCAGATTCAGGCTCTTAGAGAGAAAATAATTTCGAATATGACTTATAAGGCAGCAAGTTGGGTTTGCATTAGTGGCACGATGAATAAACTAAATCCCTATGACTAGGAAAACTGAAACGAAATACTGCACCGGTAATAGCATGGCAAATCATGACTAATTTATAGCTGGAGCGAATAACACATGAGGGTTAGTAAGTGAATAGCATCCTATCTATACTTAAAGCTGCTCCTTATCTTGAGCCGATTTCAGAAAAAAAAGTAATAGATAAAGAGTATCCCTACTGGCGTTGGCGCATTTTTTGGGGAATGTTTATTGGCTATGCTTTTTACTACTTTACACGTAAAAGCTTTACGTTTGCTATGCCTGGTCTTATCCAAGATCTTGGTTTTCAAAAAAGTGATTTAGGCATCCTTTCGACAATTTTATCTTTAACTTATGGTTTAAGTAAATTTGTCAGCGGTATTCAATCCGACCGTTCCAATCCCCGCTATTTTATGTCGATAGGTCTGATCATTACTGGTTTATGCAACATTTTCTTCGGCCTGTCTTCCTCTTTAATTATGTTTGCAGTCTTCTGGGGAATAAATGGCTGGTTTCAAGGCTGGGGGTGGCCGCCTTGTGCGCGCCTCTTAACTCACTGGTATTCCCATAAAGAGCGCGGTTCCTGGTGGGCTTGTTGGAATGTATCCCATAATATTGGCGGAGCTCTTATTCCACTTGTTGTAGCCGTTTGTTTGAATTGGTTTGGGTGGCGCTATGCGATGTTTATTCCAGGAACCATCTGTATATGTGTCGGTTTTTGGTTGATTTACCAACTTAGGGATACGCCTCAGTCATTAGGCTTACCCCCTATTGAAGAGTACAGAAATGACTACAGCGGAGTTGTTGAAAAAGGGAAGTTTGCTGAAAGAGAGCTGACTACCAAAGAAATTTTGTTTGAATATGTACTGAATAACAAATTTATTTGGCTTTTGGCTGCTGCCTATTTTTTCCTCTATATAGTTCGAACAGGCATAAATGACTGGAGCGCTCTTTACTTAGTGGAAACTAAGCAATATAGTGCCATTGGAGCCAATGCCTGTGTTTCTCTATTTGAGGTTGGGGGATTTTTTGGAAGCCTGGCTGCCGGATTTGCTTCTGATAAAATTTTTAAAGCCCGCCGGGGGCCGGTCAACATCCTTTTTTCACTATGTATAATTTTAGCTGTACTGAGTTTTATATATGCTCCTCAAGGTTATCCGCTATTAGACTCAGCTTCGATGTTTTTAATCGGCTTTCTGATATTTGGCCCGCAGATGTTAATTGGCGTGGCAGCTGCCGAGCTATCCCATAAAAAAGCCTCTGCTACAGCAACTGGTTTTGCCGGTTGGTTTGCTTATTTTGGCGCAGCTTCAGCAGGTTATCCGCTAGGTTTGCTTGCTGAAAGGTTTGGTTGGGCCGGCTTTTTCTGGGCCTTGCTTATTTGCTCGCTGCTCACTGCTCTTTTCCTGCTTCCCACTTGGCGTGTGCAAGCCTATGATGCACATGAGAAACTAGAAAAAGATAGTTAGAGTCAGGAAATTGTGTTAATATAGTTAACTAGTTTAGGGCAAAGGTCATCAACGAAGTCTTTTGCCCATTCATTATTCCACTCTAAACTGGTTACTCTCTTGGACTTTGTACATCTGCATCAACACTCGCAATATTCCATATTAGATGCTTCAGCATCCGTAGCGGCCATTGCTGAAAGAACAGCGGCTTTTGGCATGGCAGCGGCCGCATTAACCGATCATGGCAATTTGTATGGTGCTGTTGAGTTTTATAAGGCCTGTAAAGAGCACCAAATAAAACCGATTATTGGATGTGAAGTTTATGTAGCCCCAGAATCCCGTCTGGAAAAAAAGAAAACCTACGGCGTCCGCACTGCTTATCATCTCACCCTTTTGGCTAAAAATAGAGAGGGCTATCACAACCTATGCCGGCTTTCTTCTAAGGGGTTTTTAGAGGGGTTTTATTATAATCCCCGCATCGATGATGAACTTCTGCAAGCTCATACAGAAGGTCTTATTTGCCTGTCCGGTTGCATCAATGGCAGAATTGCCCAAGAAATCATCAATGGCAAGCGCGAACAGGCTGTTGCAACCCTTTTGCGTTACAAGACCTTGTTTGGCGATGATTTCTACTTAGAAGTTCAACGCCATGAAATGAATGAACGCGATCTCGCGGCAGACGGGTTGTATAAAGAACCTTGGGTCTTGCAGCAGTACCAGACTTATATTGAGCAGCAAAAAAATGTAAATACTGCCCTAATTGAGTTAGCTGCAGAGCATGCTGTGCGTTTAGTTGCGACCAATGATTGCCATTATATTGATCGGGAAGATTGGCACGCTCATGAAATTCTCTTGAATGTGCAATCAGGCGAGCCATGTGAAGTTTGGGAAAAAGATTCCCAAGGCAACCCCAAATTTCGCATACCTAATCCTAAGCGGGATACTTACCCTTCCCATGAATACTATTTAAAGTCCCCCCAGCAAATGCAGGAGTTGTTTTCAGATTTGCCGCAAGCCCTGCAAACAAGTTGCGAGATTGCAGAACAGTGCCATTTGGAAATGGACTTTAAAACAAAGCATTATCCAGTTTATCTTCCGCCAGTGCTTGCCGGAAAAAGCTGGACTAAGGAGGAGCAAGCAAAAGCTGTTGAAGAATACCTATGGGAGTTATGTGAAAAGGGCGTGCCTCAACGCTATACACCGGAAAGGTTAGCCAAAGTACAAGAGCATTTCCCGGAAAAAGACCCCATGGAAGTAGTCCGGGAGCGCCTAAATTACGAGATGGGCATCATCGTGCCCAAAGGCATGGCAGACTATCTTTTGATTGTTTGGGACTTTATCCACTGGGCGAAAAGCAACGGCATTCCCGTGGGGCCAGGACGAGGATCAGGAGCGGGTTCGATCGTGCTTTACTTGATCGGAATTACCGATATCGAACCGCTGCGCTTCCATCTTTTCTTTGAGCGCTTTATCAATCCTGAGCGTTTATCATACCCTGATATCGACGTCGACATCTGCATGGAAAAACGCAATAAAGTGATCGAGTACACGCTTGAGAAGTATGGGCAAGATAATGTTGCTCAGATCATTACCTTCGGCACTATGAAAGCCAAAATGACGATCAAAGACATAGGCAGGGTATTAAGCGTGCCCCTATCAAAAGTCAATGCGATTGCCAAATGGGTGCCTGAAGATCTCAATATTACATTAGAAAAAGCCCTGGAAAAAGACCCTGATTTAAAAAATATGTACGATCAGGATGAAGATGCACGCCGCATTATCGATATTGGTAAAAAATTGGAAGGCTCCATCCGCAATACTGGAATTCACGCTGCCGGCATCATTATCAGCGGAGAGCCTTTGACTGAGCATATTCCGGTCTGCAATGCCAAAGAGTCGCACATGTCGGCGACGCAGTATTCGATGAAGCCTGTGGAAATGGTAGGGATGTTGAAAGTCGATTTTCTCGGCTTAAAGACCCTTACCTGTATTCAGTATTGCGTGGAGGCTATTAAAGCCAACCATAATATTGCTGTCGATTGGATCAACCTGCCGCTTGACGACAAGCCGACTTTTGATTTGCTCAATCAAGGGAGAACCATGGGGATCTTTCAGCTGGAATCCGGCGGCATGCAGGATCTGGCTCGGCAGCTTCATTTAGACAAGTTTGAGGAGATTATTGCGGTTGGCGCCCTTTACCGGCCAGGTCCGATGGACATGATTCCCTCTTTTATCAATCGTAAGCATGGCCGAGAGCCCATTGAAAATGACCATCCATGGATGAAAGAGATTCTGGATGAGACCTATGGCATTATGGTCTATCAGGAGCAGGTAATGCAAATTGCCAGTAAACTGGCCAAGTATTCGCTGGGCGAAGGCGATGTGCTGCGCCGTGCTATGGGTAAAAAAGACATGGCTGAGATGGCCAAGCAGCGGGAAAAATTTCGCCAAGGGGCTTTGGAGAATAACATACCGGAAGAAATTTCCATGCGCATCTTTGATAAAATGGAAAAATTTGCTGCCTATGGGTTTAATAAATCCCACGCTGCCGCCTACGCTTATCTTTCATATGTTACCTCATTTTTAAAAGCCAATTATACAAAAGAATGGCTGGCTTCGTTGATGACTTGCGATCGCGATGACTTGACCAAAGTTGTTAAATTTATCCGGGAGTGCCAATCCCTTGGCATTGCTGTCATGCCGCCGGATATTAATGAGGCTGGCGATAGCTTTATGGCGACCCCTAGCGGGATCCGTTTTGCAATGTCCGGTATTAAGGGGATCGGTTCCGGAGTTGTTGAAGCTATTGTAGAAGAACGCATTAAAGGCGGAGCCTATACCGATCTTTACAACTTCATAAAGCGGATCGATACGAAAAAAATTGGCAAAAAAGCCATTGAATCTTTGGTGGAGGCAGGCTGCTTTGATTTTACGGGTTGGTCGCGGGATGCTTTAAAGCAAAGCGTCGAGCCTATGTATGAAACCTCTGTTAAAACCCAGAAAGAAGAGCAGCAGGGGGTTATGAACCTGTTTAGCGCAGCCTTTGGCGATGAGAATGCAAAACGCTTTTCACAGCCGCCTGAGGTCATGCATAAAAGCACGCCTCTGCAGCTATTGTTTAAAGAAAAGGAACTTTTAGGAATATTTTTGACTGGCCATCCTATGGATGCCTATAAACATCTGTTACAGAGGCTTTCCTGCGTGCCTTTTAGCCGCATCGAAGATATGGATGCCGATACTATTTTCAGGGCGGCATTTTTGGTAGAGTCGCTGGATGTCAAGCTGTCCCAAAAAACACAAAAAAAGTTCGCGATCCTTTCCATCAGCGACGGGTATGAACGTTGGGAGCTGCCGATCTGGCCTGAGTTATATGAGCGAAAAGGGCATTTGCTGCGCGAAAATCAGATGCTGTATGCGGTACTGCAGATAGATAAGAGAGACGGAGAGTTAAAGCTCGGCTGTAAATGGTTTGAGGATTTAACGCAAGCAAACCAAGTAATGATAGATGAATGCGATAGTGTATTCGATAAAGCTAAACATGCCGTTGCGAGGGCTGCTTTCTCCAGAGCTCAGGGTGCAGAAAAAAAATCTGAAAAGCAGGCGGCAACCAAAAAAGTCGAGGAAAAATCTGTGCAAACTACAGTAGAAAGCTTAGAGATAACGCTGGATTTAGGCGCATTGAAAATGAGCCATATTATGGCAATTAAACAGCTTTTTGAAGAATACAGGGGACAGGCGGCCGTGCATCTCATCTTTTCGAAAGAAAGCGTAGAACTGGCTTCCCTTTATATTGATAAACCTTGGGGCATAGACCTGCAAGCCGGCGATCTCCATATCAAGCTGAAGGCCCTATCGCCTGTCAAAAACATCGCTGTCAAAACCCACTAAGCTAAAGGATAAAGGCAAAAGTATAGGCGGAAAGAATTGCCATCGATTGTACGATGTTTGGAAATCCTTTGCGCCTTAGCGCCATTGCGTTTAATTTTAATTAAGAGACGGATGGTTGAAAAGTCATCTTTGCAATAGATCAAGCTCTTGGTTGTGATATATGTTCCAGTGGTGTTTGTTAAGTAAATCCTGAAGAGGAAGCAAGGAAATATCGCTTGAATGACCAGCTTCAAACTGTTTTATCCATTCTTGAATTTGGGCAAGCTGATAAGTGTTATCCTGTTTATAATGCTTCCATACACGGTAACCCATATCATAAGCCACTTTATGAGCTTGCTCAAGATAGTCTTCCTCAATAGTTGGACTTATTGCAATAGGCAACTCTTCTGCATTTATTTGCGCAAATGTGGTTTTGTCTTCATCCTCAAAAGCAAGCAACTGTATAAAAACATGCAAGTAAATCCCTTTATCCAGTGTTGTATATAGGCCATAGGCTAAACTTGGATGAATAAATATCTCTCTGATTTCCCCAATTCTCATATTTTGCATACCGAGAGCTAATCCTGGAATAACTTCTAATAAACTCAATTGCACTGGCTGCCCGCACATCAAAGTATCAGTGAGGACTTTTTCATCCGGAGTTTTAATGGTATATTGAACAGTAACTTTGCTTTGAACCGTCAGAGTATCCCCAAAACCCGCGTGCAAAGTTTTGTAACAGACGCGATTTGGAATAACGTTGACATAGCCCTCTTTACTATTAAGCTCTAGAAGGCATTTATCAGCCATTGAGATATTCTCCTTAGCATTAACTAATGCTTTTGTTTTTGCAAATTCAAAACTATTAACATTGCTGACTTTAGCTTCTAGACCTTTATCAGCATCCAACACACCTTCAAAAAAGGCCTTTTTATAAACTTCATTTTCATCTTCAATAATGCTCCAAACACTGGCGGCAACAATAAAAGGAAGCTGCTTTACTTCAGAATCATCTAAAGCTATTTGCTTTGCATTCTCTTTTACATCTATTCTTTCATTAGGAAAAATCCTTTGTAGAACTTCTTTTAAGAAGTCCTTTGAAGACAAAAGAGAGTTGATTTTCAATTGGGTAACTTCTAATTCTTTCACCAACTTATCAGTTTCCCTATCCTCTTTTAAACGACCAAAAACAAAATTTGGAGTTTGATTTGCAAGCTTTAAAGAAGAAACATCTATCTTTTTGCATAATGTCAACATCTCTTCTTTTGGTGAATGATAACCATAACTTGCTTCTAAAGAATTAGCGTTCTTCCATGAACCCTTACTTAATAAAAGCATTTCCTGGTAATCAGGCCTAATATCACTGATTTTAGAATGTTGAGATATAAAGGGAGGTTGCTCATTGCACATAAGAGCTTCCTCTAAATTTTCGATACGGCTTACATAAAGAGAATTTTGTGTACCGAATCCTAATAATATGCCTATTAATACTTTGTCATTTTTTAAAACCGCATGAAAATTATTGTCAGGATTAGTGAGCTGGGCGAGTAATTCTAATGGGGTAATAGAGGGGCCTAAAACATACTGAAACAAGGGTAAATTGTTTTGGACAGTCTCCAAAAATAGTTTTTTATTTATGAATAAAACATGAATATAATTTTTTACCAAACTGTCCTGATTATTGTAAGAATGGATAATAATATTGCTTTGTTCTGAGTGCAAATTGTCTTTTTTCCATTGTCCTGCACCCTCTCTCAAATACACAGAAATACGATGCTTTTCATTTTCTCCTAAGAAAAAATCTTGAAAATGAAATCCATGAATGCATAGCGGTTTCTTATCTAAAAGAACATATCCTCCCTCTGAATCCCCCACCATTTCACGAAAAAGCTTTTCCAATACCAAAGAGTTTTCTCCAACAATTTCTACAGAAAAGCAATTTAAGGAGACACATAATAGGGTGATGATAGTTTTTTTAAACATTGTTTCTTTATTTTTGAAAAGAGGAAGACCGGGTTTTCTTCCTCTCTAGAATTTAATTGCTTTATTCCCAGGGTGAATGACATTTGCATCTAAAATTACACCACCAATTGGCACAGCCACCACAAGTATGGTATATTTTGTGACCGTTAGGGCAGGTATCATATATTCTATCCTCTTTTACTAAGGATCTTATATAAAGCCCTTCAGAGTCTGCATAAACCGCAGTTAAAGGTAAAGCATCGTCAGATGTTAACAAAAAAATACCATTCTCTGTTATTATTATCTCATTAGCAGAGACATTAATCCGCTCGCCTAAAGCCTCTTCTGCAATAACATGAGCAAATATTTGCATGCTTAGCAAAAAAGTAAGTGCAAATAAGCTTTTTGTTATCGCCTTTGTGTTCTTTGCGTTTAATTTTAAATAAGAGACGATGGCAAAGCCTTGCCGTCTTTTCTTTCTAGTTTCCTTCTGCCTTTTGTCTTTACTTTGGGGTTTTTCCGGCCAGCTTGCAGGCTTTTTCGTCGAGTTGCTGCAATTTAATCTCCCAATCGCAGATTTGCTCTGCGATAGGGTTTTCGCTTAGCCTGATCTCCTCGCCAAAATAGAAGACAATTTTAGAAAAAGGCTTAGGGATCATGAGCTTATCCCAGGAGTTTAATTGCCAAAAATTGCTTCCGCCCCAAGTTAAAGGAATAATTGTAGCAGAAGCTAATTTTGCTGCAGCGCCGATGCCGGGTTTGATTTTATACCGCGGGCCGCGAGGTCCATCTGGAGTGATCATGACAACAGTGCGTTGCGAGTCGTTAAGGCTTGTAATTGCTTCTTTGAGCGCCGTATGCTTAGTGTGGTGCACTACCCGTATTGCTTTCAATTGCGGATTTTTTTTAATCAACTGGTTCAGGAGTTCGCCATCGCGGCTATTGCTAATCATGGCCGCACAGAAGGCATCTTTAGGTAAATACTTTAGCAAATAAAGCATAGGGGTTAAGCGATTATGCCAGAGCATGACTAAGCAGTTTCCTTTTTCAAAGCTGCTATGGAAATTCTCCAAGCCCAAAACTTCAATTTTGCAAGTTTTAAGGATTGCTCCTAAAACTATCCTGCCTACGCTGCCGACAAGCTTTGGTACGTATTTCCGTTTGAATTTTATTAAGGAGGGTTTCAGCATAACATGGACCCAATTGCTTTTGCAGCCTCCTTGCTCGCACATTTTGACTCTAAAATGATCTCTAACTGTTGGCAATAAGAAATGCATTCATTTCTTTTTTGCCCTTCATGATGCAATTGACTTAGCTCATGAAAAAGATCTGCGGCCGTATAAGCTTCAGTAATTAATTCCGGAAATACCCGTTTGCCTGAAAGAATATTAACCAGGCAGTAATGAGGCAAATTTAGCTTTAGCAAGTGTTGTGCAATAAATTTATTAAATTTTGATACGTGATAGACTACTACAGTTGGTTTATGGTGGAGGGCTAATTCCAGGGTTACGGTGCCTGACTTGGCTACGGCAGTGTGGCAGTGGCGCATGAGCTCATAGCGATATTGATGCGGCACAGTAAACGCATCGTCATCGAAACGCAGGCGGCTATCCATAATATACTGCTTAATGGGCAGCATAAATTCTTGCCGTGCGCAAGAGATGCCAAAACGCAAGCTCGGAGAGGTCTCTTTTAGAAGTTTTGCTGCAGCTAGCTGCTTGGGCAAGTTTTGCAGCAGTTCTTTTTTTCTGCTGCCCGGAAACAAAGCAATTAAAGGCGTTTGGCTGTCTTGGCCCAAGTTTTTCAGCCAGTTTTCATCATAATGATAAGTTTTGAGCGACTCTACAGTTGGATGCCCTACATACTGCACTGCCAGCCCTGACTCTTTAAAACAGGCAGGTTCAAATGGTAAAATAGCAAGCAATAAATCCAGGGAGCTGCTCATGGTGCGGATGCGTTTTTTTCCCCACGCCCAAACTGTAGGCGAGATGTATTGGACTATTTTGCCTTTATAACCGCTTTTTCTTAAGGAAGAAGCCAGGCGCAGATTAAAACCCGGATAGTCGATCAGGATAACCAAAGCCGGCTCTTGCGTCAGGATGTAGTTTTTTATCTTGAGGAACTGCTTAATTTGTTTTGGCAGGCCTAAAAGAACATCAGAAAAACCCATAAGTTCAAAGTCTTCCATATTCAACAGGCAATCTACACCCAGGAAACGCATTTGCGGGCCGCCAACACCCGTAAAACGCACTGAAGGTTCTAATTGCTGCATTGCCTTAATGAGATGGCTTCCGTGCAAGTCGCCGCTTTGCTCTCCGGCAAATATAAAAAGAGGCTTATTTGAAGTGTTTTTTGGCATAAATAAAAAGCCCTTATTGAGATTGAATTTCAGCTTTAAGTGCTGGATGGGTTTTGTTTAGCAGCATCAGGTTTCTAACATAAGGGATTGCCCCGGAAGCGGGCCCGATCAGGTTGACAAAATCAGCCAAGCGGAGGAAATAAGCGCAAGATAGTATAGCGCCAATCAAGCTTATCCACCAAAAAGAGGCGCCTAATCTGCTTTCTTTTTCTTTTTCTGAATCCCACCATTGCACCCAAAACCGGCTGGCAAATAGCAGAATGCCTATCGTACCCGCAAGATGCCAAATAGGGGAATACCCCTGTTCTGGATGATCTTTAAAGTAGGTAGGGGCTCTAAACCAGCTAGTTTCAGCGTTATGTACGAAATGCCATTGCACAAAAAACAAAACGGCTACGCAGCAAATTGACGCGGCAAGCAGTTTTAACATGGTGTTGAAAGTAATTTGCCGGTCCTCGGTTTGCATCAAATTGAGATTGCGCCAGGCGATAACCCCATTGCAAACTTGAGCAAGGCAAACTGGAAATTGCGACTGTACAAATGCATGGGCAAACATTAAAGCAGAACCGGCAATTGATAGGTTCCAAAATGTTTTCGAGGCCACGCTTTTGCTCTTAATTTCACTTTCAAGCCATTGTACTACCACTCTGGCACAGAAAACCAGCTGAGCCAAAAAACCAAGGGGATACAAAATATCTAGCCACTCGCTCATGACAAAGGGTTCTCGCTATCTGGCAAAACTTCATACTGCAATTTGCGCTTGCGCATCCAAAGAACTGCAAACATATCAGCTACAGTGTTTAAAGAGCGGTTAAGGAAATTATAATTGCTCTTACCCCGTATTCTTTCCCTATGGTTAACTGGCACTTCGCTGACAGTAAAACCCTCGATTTTAAATAGAGCCGGTAAAAAACGGTGCATCCCTTCATAGAGCCGCAATTGTTGCAAAGCTTCTTTACGGTAAGCTTTAAGAGAGCAGCCTGTATCTTGTACGCCATCCTGGCAAAGGCGGCTGCGTACAAAGTTGGCTAACCTGGAGGTTGTTTTTTTGATCCACGTATCTTTGCGTTTTACCCGAATGCCGCAAACCATGTCCGCTTGCTGCATGGCTTGCACTATTTTTGGGATATCTGCGGGATCATTTTGACGGTCGCCGTCCAGTGTGATGATAATCGAGCCCTGCGCCGCTTTAAAGCCGGCATCAAAGGCGCTGCTTTGGCCATAATTCTTTTTGAAATGCAGAGGCTTTAAGTAAGTTTTTTCTTTCCTAAGCGCATTCAATAATGGACCGGTCCTATCTGTAGACCCGTCATTGATGCAGATAAGCTCCCAGGAAGAAGCTCCAAGCTTATCCATGATAGGCTCGAGTTCTTGGATTAACGGAAGCAAGTTTTCTTCCTCATTCTTTAAAGGAATGACTACTGAGTATTTAACCGACATAGTTTTAGTCCAATTGCAAAATTGTTTTTATCCAGTTAGCCCCAGCGGTGAAAATTTCTGGGGGAGTGCCATGTCCCTGGTATCCTACAGAGGGATAGATTGATAACTCAACAGGCGGCGAACGCAGCCCTTGCAGATAGGCTGCATTGGCCAGGCTATCTATAAAATCAAAACAGTGCCTGGTTCCTACTCTTAAATCGCGATTACCTATAAAGAATTTAACAGGGAGCCTGGCTAATTGCGCAACAATATTGATGAGGTCTAAATCTGCAAGGTGCAGGCTGCTGTTAAGTTCTAAAAAGTCTGGGCTCTTATCCAAACGCGTGAGAGGAGCAAATCCTAAAAGCCCGCAAACCCTCTTATCTTTGGCCGCTAGATGGCTGGCAATAAATGCTCCTCTGGATAGGCCTGCTACAGCTATTTTTTGTGCAAGAATCTTGAGGCGTTCCAAATGGTCTAAGGCTGTCATGGCGAGTGCGGTAAACTCTCCTAAAAGATCTTTTCCGGCTGCAAAACAGGCAGCCCAATGCGCAATTCCAGTGATATACTTTGAAGAATCCTCATGGCCTGGAAGGGTCAAGGAAAAACATCTCATTTGCTCTAATGGCAGCTGTTGCAAACATTGGTTATAAGGGTCTTGCAGCAGGGAATCCCGGCCCGATAAAGCGAAATAAAAAAGCCCTGGAAGAGGGCCTCGGTCTAATGGAGGACCGATTACATGCAAAAACGCATTCTCCGCAAATTCAATGGTGTAATATGACTCCTCAAGCTGGGGCATTGTCGATAGCTCTTTTAGGAAAATGCGGTCTTTTAGCAGCTGTATGGGGGTGAGGTTTTTTATCAGCGTGAGATGCATGCGAGCGGTAAGCCTTATACCATTCATCATACTTATGGTGCAGCTTAGGTTTAACCATAGAGCGTATTTTTAAAAATACAAGCGCATCTGCAAACTCCTTGCTTTGCAAAATCTTTGGCCGCATGGTTTTCTTATGCGTGAGAGGTGTGAGCCTATACTGGGTCGCTAAAATAAATGCTGCTGTGGAGCTCAATTTACGCGGAAAGTGAGAAAATGATGAGCCGACGACTTCATCAACCACAGCCATGCTAAGCAATGAAATTTCGCCCATATGAGGCTGCATTCCTTGATTGATGCGGTTTTCAATTTCCTCTTCCAAAATAGGGAATACAATTGCTGAGAGTAAAATGGAGCGGTCCAGGCTGCTATCGCCATTTAAAATGCATTGGTCTGCAGCCTTTAAAAACGCATAAATTTCTTTGCCGTGGCTGCCTTCTAGAAAATGCGTTAGCACAGGAAAGATACGGTCCAGCAAGCCATATTTGGCCATGAGTTTAAAGAATGATTCACTGTAGCCGGATTCAAGCATGCGCAGCATTTCTTCTAAAATACGTGCAGGGGAGCTTTTAACAATCTCTTCACGGCAATCAAGCAAGGCTTGAAAAGTTTTTGACTCTATCTCAAAACCAAAGCGGGCTTGAAATTTGAGCAAGCGCAGCATACGCACAGGATCTTGTTTAAAACGAGTTTCAGGATCGCCAATTGTTTTGATTATTTTTTTATGAATATCATTCCAGCCGCCTACGTAGTCTATAATCTCATGAGTCTCCGGATCATAAAATAAACCATTGATGGTGAAATCGCGCCTTAATGAGTCCTCTTCAGGAGTTCCCCACTGATTGTCCTGCACAATTAGATCGCTCTCATTAGCTCCTGATCTAAAGGTAGAGACTTCAATGATTTTTTTGCCAAAGCGCACATGCGCCAGACGAAAACGGCGGCCGATTAAAATACAGCTGCGCCTAAATACCGCTTTAATTTCCTCGGGCAGGGCAGAGGTGGCTACGTCGAAATCTTTGGGTTTTCTATTAGCTAAGAGGTCGCGAACGCTGCCTCCTACAAGGTAAGCTTTATAACCGGCTTCTTTAAGCCTCATCACGACGTACAGTGCATCTTGATCGATATTTTCAGGGGCAATGTCATGGTCGCTTGCGTAGTAGATCTTCAGTTTCACTAGAGGTATGGGCTCCTTATAGATTAAACTCTCTCTAGCATATGCATTTACTAGGCAAAAGTCAAGTTTCCAGTGAATAAACGCTTGGTATGTAAGATGCTGATAGATAGTTGGTTAAGTTTTGTGAATCTGCTTGAAATGGATATATGCTAACGGTTTATAATAATATAAAAGATTGAGGTTAAATCTTTTATAAATCAAGCATAACTCTATTACCCTTTCTCCTTTAAATTTTAACCTGCTTGCAGTATCCTTCGCTCTTATCAAAAGACCTCTTATGAAATTTGCTTAAAGAGCATTATTTAACAAGCAAATGGAGTTTTGAGAAGTCTAAAATTTCAATTTGGGTTTTTTAAGATGTCTAAAGCGGAACAAGCGCCAAAAATTTTTGGTACGGATGGAGTCAGGG
The DNA here is from genome assembly GCA_023428915.1 of Verrucomicrobiota bacterium. Classification (GTDB taxonomy): domain Bacteria; phylum Chlamydiota; class Chlamydiia; order Chlamydiales; family JAEYWL01; genus JAEYWL01. The sequence goes on along the minus strand of JAEYWL010000120.1, from coordinate 3,350 downwards.
GGCATGCTAATCGTTCGCCAATGGTGGTTGAAACAGCGTTAGCGTTAGGCAGAGCGGCCGGCAAAATGTTTCGTACCGCTACAGGAAAACAAAAGGTAGTCATAGGCAAAGACACCCGCCTTTCTTGCTATATGTTTGAAAACGCCCTGATTGCCGGTTTGTGCTCCATGGGTGTTGATACCCTGATGGTCGGCCCTTTTCCAACTCCGGGGATTGCCTTTATCACCAGGGCCTACCGCGCAGCTGCCGGTATCGTCATTTCTGCTTCGCACAATCCTTACTATGATAATGGAATTAAATTTTTCTCCTCGGAAGGTTTTAAATTCCCCGATGAGTGGGAGCGTAAAATGGAAGCCTTGGTCCACAAAAATGATTTTGCAGACTATCTGCCTGGAGACCAGGAAATAGGGCGTAATAGCAAGGTTACCGATGCCGATGGACGTTACATAGAATTTGCCAAAGCGACATTTCCCAAAAAACATTCGCTGAAAAACCTGAAAATAGTTCTCGATTGTGCCAACGGCGCCGGTTATAAAGTGGCGCCGCTTATCTTTCGGGAGCTAGATGCCGAAGTATTTGCTTATGGCTGCAGTCCCAATGGCTTAAACATCAATTCAAACTGCGGCTCGCTCCATCCGGAACAGGTGCAAAAAGCTGTTATCGAGCATAAAGCCGATGTAGGCATAGCCATTGACGGGGATGCAGACCGGGTCATTATGATAGATGAAAACGCCCAAATTGTTGACGGAGATACAATTTTGGCCATTTGCGCCAAGGACCTGCAAAAACAGGGGTTATTAAAAAATAATACTGTCATTGGCACTATTATGAGCAATCTGGGCTTTATGAAAGCCATGGAAGAATGCGGCATTAAAGTGGTGCGCGCCAAAGTAGGCGACCGGTATGTGATCCAGGAAATGATAAATCACGAGGCTAATCTTGGCGGCGAGCAAAGCGGCCATCTAATTTTTTTAGACCACAACACTACAGGGGATGCCTTAGTTTCAGCGCTGCAAGTTCTGCGGATTATGATCGAGACAGATTCCAAGCTCTCTGATTTAGCTGCCATTATAAAAAAGTACCCGCAAGCTATTGTAAACGTAAGGGTAACTTCTAAACCCCCTTTAGAAAATTTGGAAGAAGTGCAGGAATGCCTAAAAAAAGTAGAAAACCAATTGGCAAATAGCGGAAGGGTCATTTTGCGTTATTCGGGTACTGAATCTGTTTGCCGTGTAATGGTAGAAGGGGAAAAGCTTAAGCAAGTCCAAGAGCTTGCCAATCAGTTAGCAGATGCATTGAGAAATAGCAGTATAGGAGCTGGCCGTTAATGTGTGGAATTTTTTGCTATGTCGGGCCTAAGGATGCGGTCAAAAAAACAATTGAAGGCTTAAAAAAACTGGAATACCGAGGCTATGACTCCTCGGGAATTGCGGGCATTAAAAATGGCAAAATTACTTTTGTCAAAGAAGTCGGTAAAATTTCTGCAATGGAAAGCAAAGTCAATCAAAATGGCGTCAGCCTGGAATTGGCTATTTCTCAAACACGCTGGGCTACTCATGGAAAACCTTCCACTATAAATGCCCATCCGCATCTGGATTCGGAGCAAACCGTAGCTGTGGTCCACAACGGAATTATCGAAAATTACCACTCTTTAAAGATGATGTTGAAGGAAAAAGGGGTGATTTTCGCCTCAGAGACAGACACTGAAGTGGTTGCCCATTTGATTGCCCGCTTATATGAAGGGGATTTACTAAAAGCTGTACAAAAGCTTATGCCTTTATTGAAGGGGTCTTTTGCTTTTTGCATTATTCACAAAGACTGCCCTGATCAAATTATTGCGATTGCGCACCAAATGCCGTTGGTCATTGGCATTGGCGAACAAGAAAGCTACGTTTCATCCGATGCCAATTCCTTCGATTCCTCCGTAAAAGAAGTCGTGTACTTAGGCGACGGTGAAGTGGCTGTGGTTAAAGCCGATGGCTATTCCATTTTTGATGCCACCATGAGCCCAATCTCTAAAGAAACACGCCTTATGGTAGGGGTTTCCGAAGAAATCACTAAAGGCGGTTATGCACATTACACCCTGAAAGAGATTTTCGAGCAGCCGCAAACTATTCGCTCAGGCCTTTTAGGCCGTTGTTTAGAAGATTATGGCACCGCCATGCTGGAAGAGCTAAGTTTTGATGCTTCTGAGCTGCTCGGGGTAGAACGGATCCTCTTTTTAGCTTGCGGCACCTCCTGGCATGCCGGCTATCTCACTTGCTATATGATGGAAGACATGGCGCGGATTCCAAGCCAGGTGGAAATTTCTTCGGAGTTCCGCTACAAAAATCCAGTGCTTCCCAAAGGCACTTTAGTGGTTGCCATAAGTCAGTCCGGCGAGACTGCAGACACTTTAGCAGCTGTAAGAGAGTTGAAAGCCAAAGGCGTGAAAGTGCTGGCTATCTGCAACGTTATAGGCTCTTCATTGGCCCGTGAAGCTGATGGTTGTATTTTTTTACGCGCAGGCCCTGAAATCGGCGTATGTTCCACTAAAGCTTTCACAAGCCAGTTGGTCGTATTGTCCCTTTTCACGCTGTTATTGGCCAGAATGCGCCATATGGGCAAAGCAGAAGGGCAAACATTCTTGCACGCCTTGAAAAATTTGCCTGAGCAAGCCCAGAAGGTGCTTGATAAAGCCGACGAAATTAAGCAAATTGCCGAGAAATACGCCCAATTCGAGAACTTCTTTTTCCTGGGCCGCCGCTACATGTATCCGGCTGCTTTGGAAGGCGCCCTTAAATTAAAAGAGATCTCTTACATTAATGCTAACGGATATCCTGCCGGTGAAATGAAGCACGGGCCGATCGCCTTGATTAATGAACATTGCCCCACAGTGGCTCTTTGCGCTAACCGCATGACCTTGGATAAAATGATCAGCAATCTCATGGAGGTCAAAGCGCGCAACGGCTCCATCATTGCCATCGCTGAAGAAGGGTGCACAGATGAGCTTAAAGGCATCGCCGATGAAATCATCACTGTTCCGGCTACCACAGATGAATGCGCGCCTATTCTGACCAGCATTGCTTTGCAGCTGTTTGCCTACTACGTGGCTAATGAAAGAGGTGCTGATATCGACCAGCCGCGCAACCTGGCAAAGTCCGTTACGGTGGAGTAATGGCTAATTCTATGTAGCAAAGGCTTTAGACCCATGATTGCGCCCTAATTTCGCTTTTAGGCCGGTTATAACAACGCAGCTGCTAGTTTCCGCGCCTTGCTAAGATGAAAAGCTTGGCTTCGGCGCGGAAATACGCATCTGCATTGTTCTAATCAGCCTAAAAGCGAGATTAGGACGCAATCATGGGTTAGAG
>JAEYWL010000118.1 GCA_023428915.1 Verrucomicrobiota bacterium | reverse complement strand
CTTTAACTATTCAAATATTAATTGGTCTTTAACTATTCTTGTAGGTTCAGCCATTACAATAACTTTTTCCATATTACTAGGCTTGTTTGTTGCAATCAACAGGCTTCAAGATTTTCGGGTAAGCAGAAAAATCAGTTTTGTTCGTTATGGAATATACAAGCATTCAAAGGGACTTCTTGACGAAACCACACCAGATAGATTTAATTTTTGGAAACGACTAACTTTAGCTTTTCATAATTACCCATCCTTGACAATTGAGGAGTGTAAAGCATATAAAACTGCCGAGTTTAAGGAAAGGGAAAAAATAAGATTTAAATTCAGAGAGCTCAGAAACATTGCACATAACCTAGGTCGTACTTCATGGAATTTTACAGTGGCACAAACCATCAGTCTTGCTATTGGTATTGCTCTTTACATATTCGGTATTTTAAAAAGCTGATAAATGAAGAAGGCTACAGGCATTATATCGATAATAGGTTGTTCCTTAGGAATTATTTTATGCTGCTATGTAATATTACCGAGACAATATTCAGATTATAAGAAATTCAAGGAACACAAGAAGAAAACTGAATCGGAACAATTACAAATTCAAGCGATATTAAAAGAGGCTAACAGACGCGGTTATAGTGAGGCAGAAAAAAAAGAACTTATTGAATGGTATTTAAAGTCAGAAAAGAAAAATGGGCAGCAGGGATACTACTCAGTTTTGAATATTAAAGAAACAGTTATGATATCATGCTTAGCAATGAGCGGTATTGTCTTTGCCGCATTAGGAATTTATTATGTATTAGCAACCAGATTTGGAACACCCAAACTCACCGTATTAGACAGCCTTGAAAAAGAAATAGGTTTTATAAAGAAGCAGATTGAAAGAAAAGAACTATTGGCAAAGCTTAAAAATATTGAAAACTCAAAAGTATGAAAAGAATTGCAGGCATAACTTTCTTTGCTTCGTGTTGTTTTATGGTTCTGACACTTTTTTATCTGTTGTTTGAGGACACTAGAAAAAATTACGAAGATTATATCGTAGGAGCTTTAGCATTTATATTCTCAGCATCAGCAATCTATTATCTGGTAGTAACAAAATTCGGCTCTACCAAACTTAGCGCTATAGATAGCATTGATCTTGAAAATGAAATCATCAAAAAACAAATAGAAAAACGCGAACTACTTGCCAGACTTGAAGTGCTAGAGAAAAATGGATAAATGCCCTCATTGCAAAACAAAGTTTTTAACAAACCACTCTTTTTGTCCTAATTGTGGATTTGACTTGAGGATCAACAAAATTGATGCTTCAAATAAAGAGTCTAATAAAGAAGAATCACTTGGCTCTAATGAAGAACCCGAGTTAGTACCATCGTCTATTGCAAATGATGAACAACAACAATCTAAAAAATCAACACGCCTAAGAGGAATTATAATCACTTTTTTTTGGAGTAGTGGATTGTCTTTAATTAGTGCTTTTATTTATTATTTTAAAGGCTATAAAGACATTGACTTTATGATTAAAGAATTAATTGGGGGGACGATTTCAAGACCGATTTTTGTTTTTTTTCTGGCATTCATCATCTCATTATTCGCTCGAAAAAAAGCAGAGAGGTTCAATTCAGTGTGTACTTGGCTGATGGTGATTCTGACAATTAGTGAGTTTGTTAGGTGGTCATAGTTGTAGGTTTCAGCCTTTGTTGGTGTTCTTCACCAACAAAGCATCTACAACACTACATCTTGTTGGAGAAGATTCTGTCCGCTGCAAGCTGGCTCCACTAAGGCGAGGTAATTAGGTAAGAAGTTTTTGAAGAGCAAAGTCACAGATGATTATCTCCTTCTCTGTACCCAAATACGCAACAACATACTTTTTTCAGAAATTCGCACATCGGCAGCCCTCCTCGCGCCATGCCGTGAAGTTACAAGGTCTATGCTTCGTCCTGCTGTTTCCAAGCTTTTGGAAAAATAAGAAAGCTTCATTTACAAATTTTTTAGCGGTTGCAGGAAGCCCTTTCGATTCTATAAAATAAGCAACATAGGCAACCTCCTCAGCGGCTTTATCGAGGATGCTTACTTTTCTTTGTGCCATTTGTCAATAAGCTTGTAAGCCAGTTTCTTACCTTCAGCAAGGCTCAATTTTCGGGCTGTCTGCTTTTTTGATGCGGCTTTTTCTAAAAGTTTTTCGTACTCGTGTTGTGCTACCAGTACATATTTTTTCTTGTCGATAACCAGCGTGTTCATACTTCCCTAATTATACTTAAATGTAATGAATCGAAGGTAAACATTCAATTCCTTCTGAGTATCCTGGAGATTGTAAAGTAGAATCTAAGCCTTTGATTTGTTCTTCACCAACACAAATCCCTTACCACCAATCTTGTTAGAGAAGTACTCCTACGTAACAAAATTCAATTGCTTACTTTCGTGTAACAAACTAAAGACTTAAAAGTCTTTGGTTAAAATAATCGCCCATGTTTCGCAAGCTGTTTAACTCCTTCGCCCTGGCCTTTGCCAATATCCGGTCGAACGTATTGCATACCTTTCTCTCCGTTTTGGGCATTGTCATTGGCGTGGCCGCGTTGGTTTCCATTCTTTCGCTTATTGACGGTATGGAGGAATTTGCCCGCGACCAGATTTCGCAAACCACCTCACTCAACGCCATCATCATTCAAACGGAAGCCTACAAACGGGTAAACGAAGTGCGCATCCGCAAAGACAGCATAAGCGTAATTGACTATGCACGTTTCAAACAGCTTACTGAAAACCTGAGCAAGCCAGCTAAACCTCATATACGTTCCACATCTTCCGGTGAAGCTGAACTTACATCGGGTAAAAAAATAGGAGCATTGCTGCTGGCCACCAGCGAAACACTTGAACCTACGTGTGTAGTCGCCACCGGCTCAACTTTTACAGAAAAAGATTTAACCGAAAAAAGAAATTATGCCGTGGTGAATCATGCTTTTTTAAAAGCCGCTGAGTTGAATGAAACCACTGCGCTGGAAACCACCATAAACCTCAACAGCAAACAACACATTATCAAAGGCATCCTTCAAGAAGATGAAGTAAACACACCCAAAATTTATTTTCCCATAACCACGCTGAGCGAAACCGAACTGCAAGGCGCACCACCGGAAATTATTCTGGAAGCCGAAAAGACGGAAGAAATTCCTGCGTTGAAAACCGACATCAACACCTGGCTGGAAAAACACGACAAGGATGCCAAAGAAAACTTCCGCATCATCACCAACGAGTTTCGCATTGAACAAGCCACCAAAGGCTTTTTGCTTTTCCGGGTAATCAT
>JAEYWL010000102.1 GCA_023428915.1 Verrucomicrobiota bacterium | reverse complement strand
ATCGAGTAGGAGGGAGTCATAAGACTCCCGTCCTCTCACACCACCGTACGTACGGATCCGTATACGGCGGTTCATGATCACTATGACCTAGCACATACTAGAATCATCATTGGGATATACCCCATGGATTCAATGACATTGTTTGAAAGCCCTTTATGCATGCAGTAGCTTTTAGCCATTCTCCATGGTCCTTTACTGCTATAAGCGTGCTTTCTTGCAGTGTGTTCCTTGATTCCTAGCGCTATCAGTTTCTTGATTCGCGTTTTTGGTTTCTTCCATTGTCTCCATTGGATTCCTCTTATTTTTCGCCTAATCCATCCATCCAGACTCTCGAATATGCCTCGTTCTTCTGCTATGCCAAAGTAATTTGCCCATCCTCTTGTGATTGGCATGATTAACTTTCGGATGCTATCCGTTAGGTTACTGCCTCTCATTTTCTTGGTTAAGCCTCTTATTTTGTCCTTCAGTCGTTTAACTCGGCTTTCGTGGACTGCAATCTTTCCCGATTCTTCCTTCTTGAAGGTAAATCCGAGAAATTTGCGTTCCCATGGGAGGGCTACTGCGCTTTTATTCTGGTTTACTTTGAGCTTCAGTTTTGCGGTAAGGAATTTAACCACGGATTCCATGACTCGTTGACCTGCTTTCTCTGACTTCACGTAGATATTGCAGTCATCAGCGTATCTTGCAAACCGCAGTCCTCTCTTTTCCAATTCTTTGTCAAAGTCATCCAACATAATGTTCGAAAGTAGGGGTGACAAAGGGCCTCCTTGCGGAGTTCCCTCTTCTGTTACTTCGACAAGGCCATTTTCCATCACTCCTGCTTGTAGGAACTTCCTGATCAGCAGAAGAATTTTCTTGTCCTTGACTTTTCGTGCTACTCTCGACATGAGGATGTCGTGGTTTACTTTGTCGAAAAATTTCTCCAAATCAATATCTACGACCCATTCACACCCCTCTTGGATATATTCTTGAGCTTTCAATACAGCTTGTTGGGCTTTTCGACCTATTCTAAAACCATAACTATTTTCAGAAAAAGTGGCTTCGAATGTGTAAACGAGTTCTTGGTAGAGCGCCTGTTGAATAATCCTATCCATGACTGTTGGAATTCCAAGCTTACGAACTCCACTTCCATCTGGTTTTGGTATTTCAACCCTTTTAACTGGGTTTGGACAGTACTTTCCATCAAGGATATCTTGTTTAATCTTGGGCCATTGTTTCTGTATTATCCCTTTGATTTCTTCAGTAGTTATCCCATCAATTCCGGGAGCCCCTTTATTGCGAATAACTACTTTCATTGCTTCTTGTATGTTATAATCGCTCACTACTCCTTCTATCTTGGGGATATGGATATAGCGTTGATTATCAGGTAGGATAGATTCTTCCTTTTCTGCCTTGTCAACCATCGCGCTATTCGTAGGTTGTACGGGATTCCGTCCCGGGTCCTCCGTTTTCGCTTCGTATTCTTCTTTTCTGCGATTCTCTGTTGTCATAGAAAATTAGGTCTTTCCTTTGTTTTCATGTTCGGGCCTTCATCGTCTCACGACGAGTTACTATGCCGTCTGCTGACTGCTGTATCGTTCGCGTCATCTCTCCGAGACACCACTAGCATGTCGTTTCCCTCTTTTGTCGGGTAGTAGTCATGCGTGAATACAGCTCTCACCGGGTAATTCATTAAACTTTCCTGCTTACCTGTCGCATCTACAAGGACTCTTCCGGGTAAGTATCGGACTTTGGATTCCACTGCATCCTTCTTCCTAGAGTCATTGCCTCTTATGCGCCATCCGTTACCGGATTACCTGTTCGTCAGGTCAGCATTTTGTATACGGCTTTCTTCAGATTCCATCTCGCGATGGACACCCTTGCCTTCACTAACGGTTCTCCTTACCAGAGCCCGTAAAGGACTTTCACCTTCTAGTTTAACGACATACCGGTCGCACAGTGCTGCGACTCGTCGCAGCTTTCTCCATGTTCGACTTGTCGAACATAAAAGAGCCCTGTAAAATCCCTATTCTGAAGTGTTTGACAAGTCAAACACGACTAAAGCGGTGACGAGTCACTCGCACTCCAAATCGATTTTCTTAAGTTTATGACATTGGTTAACACTTATGGTTACTTGCTACACCGCATTCACAGCTAGGTGATTTTTCACAGGCATTGGTAAATCTGCAGGTAAAAATAAACGTAATCTTGAAATCTTCATAAGATCCTTGTTTTAAAGAGCATAATTTAAATTAAAGGTCTTAAATCAATCTTCTTTATTTATCATTATTATTCTCTTAACACAAATTAAATAAAAACGTGATTTTGTTTAACCATTACAGAAATATTTTTTATAAAACAAATTAATTGAAATTAATCGAGTATTAAAATACAATAATTTCATTATTTTTAAATTAATACCAAATAAAGAGCAAACATGCAAGCATCCGGCCCTTCTTCTCCTTCTTTAAATCCCTATAATTCTTCTCCTTCAGAAATATATAAACCTGATCTTGAAGGAAAATTTGATCTTCAAAAACTAGCTGACTGCTTACTTAATGGCGATTATGGGTCAGACCCTGAATATGCACAGGAATGCTGGAGCATTTACATAGAGGAAATGCAAGTTGATAAAACCGATCAGGCCAAAACCCCTATTTGTGTTTTGAATAAAAGAATGCATAACAGCCTGCTTCTTCAATCCGTAGAAAAGATCAATATCACAGACTGGAAACCTTTGCTCTTAGCTTTGCAGGAGAGTCATGAAATAATTTCAGGTTTTGACTTTGTGAAGACTTCGTTTACAGAAGAAAGCTGGGCAAGTTTTTGCGAAACCTTCTCAAAATATGTAGCAGCTCCCTCCAGGAAAGCCCCTGAGGGATCATTGTACATAACTTTCAACGGCTGCGCATTGGAACCGCATATGTCGGAAGCTTTTAACAAACTCATCGGCAAAGTGGCCGACTTAAGCTTCAAAAATCAAAATATTACCTACACGCAAGCAGATGCCCTAAAAGCTCTTTTACCTAAAGCAAAGCAGCTTTCACACTTATCTTTAAATGCAGTTGCTTTTGATGAAAGCGCCTTCAGTGAACTTCTGAATGGAATTCAAGCCGGCTGTCCTTTAAACTCGTTAAAGCTAAGCAAAATGCCTTTAGATAAAGGGCAAATGAGAGAGCTCTCTGCCTGTTTAAAAAAGAATTTGAATATTACATCCCTTTACCTCACCCATGACAGCCTTACCTCTGATACTGCAGAGGAACTTGCTAAAGAACTCGTCGAACAGAAAAAAATCGTAGAGCAAAAAAAAGGAAAAGAAGAAGATGATGCGGTATCAAAAGTCGGCTCTGGAGTGCTTAAGCTTTGCCTGGAAGGCAATACAGAACTTGGAATCGAAGGGGCTACGGCTATTTTACAAAGCCTTACAAATTTAGAGTTCCTTTCCCTGAAAGGCTGTACAGAATCTATAAAAATCCTCTTGCCTGTGGTCGGCACGCCTATTAAGGAAGTAAATCTAGGCTGCCTGTCCGTTAAAAAAGATGATATGCGCTATCTTACAGCGCTATTCACAGGGAGATTAGAAGAAGCTTCCCCGCACTTGCCTGCTCATATGGATGCAGAGTTCCTTGAAAATGTTAAAGCTAAAAAAGAAAAAACCTTTTGCATTGTGGAAATCAATGAGGAAGAGGGGGTCAGCGCACAGGTCAGCATACTCGAGTGGAGCATTGATGTAAATTTACATATTGCTGATAGAGAAGTCTTGGACAACTCCGATGAAGATGCACCAGAAACCATCGCGATGGGCGATCTCAGCGGCTCTGACGAATTGCAGGCAGCTTATCTGGCGGCATTCATCCAGCAGCATACTCAAAAAAACTTCGAAGAGCTGGTGTATGAGAGTAAAATCAGAGCTTTGTCCAGCCTGGACACTGGCATAGCCTATATTACAGCTGCAATTGACGACCCCAACCTTTTAGATACAATTCTTATTCATGCTGAAAAGTCTATAAAAAGCAGGTTGTTAGCTTCCTTTAGAGAACAGCATTGTGGAATTCAAACAGCATGGGACCTTAACGAGGTGTTTAATCTTGAAGCAAGCAATCTTCAGAACCAAGCCTTAATTTCTTATATCAATGCCAACCATTTCTATATTGAAGATGTTCCGGATGACGGCAATTGTTTGTTTTGGGTTGCATTGCAAGGGCTGCATAAAATTGGCTTATCGCTGCAAGCAGGGTCGGCACAACAATTGCGGGAAAAAATAGTCGCACATATGGAGCAATCTAGTTTTTTTAAATGCCTTTTAGGCGAAGAGTTAGAGAATTACTGTGCAGACATGAAAGAAGAAAAAACCTGGGCTGGAGATTATGAATTAAAGGCGCTTGTTGAGACTGTAAGTAAAGAACTGCAAGTAAATTTCAGTATCAATCTGTACAGCTATGATGAAATAAGGCAAACAAGAGCAATTGCTCCAAGCAAATATGAAATCGATAGCAAAGAGTGGGGTAAAGAAATTGAAATAAATATCTTACACACCACCAACCCTGCCCACTACATGTTATTGATGCCAAGGCAAGGCAATGAGGGATTTTGTCCGGTGGGTCAAGCCGATTTTAGCTGGCTGCAGCCTCCAAAACCGGAAGCTCCTGCTTCCACATCTTCTAACGTAAGCATGGATCCAAGTTATGAATTGAGCATTGCAACAGCAATCAGACTTATACACGGTTCAGAGTCGCCTCCAAGGCAAGATTTGAAACGCAAAGAAATAGAAAATCCGGCTTCCAGCCACAAACCATCAACGGCAAGGCGTCTGAATTTCGACGATCCTTATTTCGACGATCCTGCACCCTCAGCACCCTTCTCACCCTCAACTTTCGAAGATGATGCTTAGACATAGTGTGATGGCGCGCTAATAGAATTTAGCCAAAAAAAAGAGTTGCTCCTTTAATCTGATTAAAAACCAAAACAATCAACGGCCTCTTTGGGCCAAAAGGAGCAACTCATGAAACACTATATAGGATTAGACGTTTCTTTGAAAACTACTGCAATATGCATTATAAATGAATCAGGTAAAACAGTAATGGAAACTACAACGAGTACTACGCCTGAAGCAATAATAACTGCAATTCTACGAGCAGGTAAAATATCAATTGAAAAAATTTGTCTAGAAACGGGCTCTATGTGTCACTATCTAACAGAGGAGCTTGAGCGTGCAGGTTTGCCCATCGTCT
>JAEYWL010000087.1 GCA_023428915.1 Verrucomicrobiota bacterium | reverse complement strand
TAAACGGCTTTTACTCAGCATGTTCGGAATATATCCATCGCATTTTAAAACGAATCTTGCTCTAGCAAGATTTCCATTAAAAAATATAGCTGAAATGATGGCTACAGTTAATACTTCTGCCGATGTCATTCGACATTGCTTATCGTCTTTTAATCCAAAAGCTGAGAGAAAATCGTCACAAATACAGTAAATGCATATAATTTTGGAGAACATGAGAATCCTTGGTAAAAAAGATAGTATGCACAAAAGTTCACGCTTGAACAGGCCTGCACTTGCCAATTGAAACGCTAAGCCCCTCGGCCAAGTCACGACTTGACTCTTCGGGACTTATCCTTTCACTTGTCAAGTTCGGCAATGTTCAAGCGTGATTTAGGGCGCAACTTGGGTTTAAATACAAAGGATATGTCGTTTTTATCTGCATAGATTAGCTGCAAATTCATTTTTTCAGGTCGCGTTTGGCGGCTTCTAATGTAGTGATGACAAAGTCGCGGTCTGCTGGGTGCTGTTCTGCCCATTTGATAATGGGCTCCGGGGAAGCTTCGAAATAATTGTCTTTGGTCAGTAAATAAGGGTGTTCCGAGGCAAACAAGATTGCAAGAACTTGTTCGCCTACTTCCGGGCGGTAGTGGCTCATATCAAAATAACGGTCCCGTTTATCCTCAGATAGAGGATGATCGGTAATAGGATTAATGCCTGAGAGATCGACAAGGTCGGCAGCCTCTGAGAGTTGACGGCGCAGTTCCTCAAATGCCGGCCATAGCCCCTGTTCATATAAGGCATACCAGTAATGGGCGCGCATAGGGGAGATAAAGGCTTTGAGGGTGATATCATGCGTGCGGCATAGTGCTGCAAGTTGTTTAAACTGCCCGATTGCTTGAGGGGATAGGTTGAAATTGCCGTAAATGTCGCCATTGGAAAATAAGCGCTTGAGCACGCGCAGCTCTTTTTCTTCATAGGGGCGGTGCGAGCGATTTAAGTGCGCATCCATGCCTTGGGCGAGTAAAAACCCCTTTTCATCGAGAATTAACTGTTTCGATTTAGGGAACAGGGTTTTAAATGTAGCCCGCAAGGCATCGTAGGTGAGCAGCAATTGAAATTGTTCATTTTGCGGCAAAGAGCTGCGGTTTAGACGGGCAGCTGAAAAATCTCTGCGAGGAAGTCTGTTGCCGTTAAAGGCAAAAAGATCCACTCCGATCACAACTAATTTGAGATGAGGTTGGTTGTGAAGAGCGTGCTGCAAATAGGCCAGTATTTCTTCCATATTAGCGCCGGGCAGCCCGCAATTGTAGCAATTGAGATGGCAATGGCCTTCCAGGCAGGCAATATCGATTCCCTCTAAGACACGGGAAGAGCCTAACACAAGCCCTTCAGGTTTCAGTTTCATGATGTCCGCAGCTTTGACCAGGCGTTGGTGCCTTTCTACCTGTGCTTTGTTGGCGCGGGTCAGGCCGAAAAGTTTATGCTGAAATAGATCAAAAGGATCGACAGCCCAATTTAAAATGGCAATCGGCAAAAGAATCAACGCAAATGTTGCCAAGAGGATTGTTAAAAAGATGCGTGTGTTATATTTTGCCTGCATATCCTGTCAAAACTGGTAATATAAGAATTCTGAAATTCGATCAAAAAAAAGCACGCAAACCGCCATGAGAGCTCCTAAACAAACTGCATAGCGTTTTTTAGGCTGGAATTTTTCTAGCAGCTCATTTGAGTTTGGCAAGGTTAATGTTGCTGCCAGCAAAATGAGAAGGGTTGCAAATTGCCCGCCAGACAACACCGATAAGCGGCCCAAGCCGTTTAAACCAACCATGCCCGCATAAATCTCTCCGGCTTTGCCCATATCCGGTGCGCGAAATACTACCCAGCCGACCATAACAGCCAGTAAAGTAAGCGGCCAAGCTATGGCAGAAGGAAGCTGCACATAATTGCGGCAAATATGGTTAATGACTAAATAGGCGCCTTGCAAAGCACCCCATATCACAAATGTCCAGCCCGCACCGTGCCAAATTCCCCCTAATAACATAGTAAGGAAAAGATTTACTAGCGTGGCCATTTTACCGCTGCGGCTGCCGCCTAAGGGAATATACAGATAATCGCGCAGGAATCGGGAAAGGGAGATATGCCAGCGGCGCCAAAAATCGCTGATCGATTGCGCCTTATATGGGGAATTGAAGTTGATCGGCAATTGCAAATTAAAAAGCAGGCCGAGCCCGATTGCCATATCCGAATAACCGGAAAAATCGTAATAGAGCTGCAAAGTATAGCCTAAAATTGCACCCCAGGCATCAAACAAGTTGGGGTAGAGTTGCGGTTGATCGAAGATGCGGGCAAACCAGGGTGCAATTGTATCGGCTATCAGCACTTTTTTGCCAAGTCCCATGATAAATAGTGCCAGGCCTTTGGCGATATTTTCAGGCAGAAAACGGTAGGTCTCTTTTTCTTCAAATTGCGACATCATAGCTTTATGATGCAAAATAGGGCCGGCAATTAGGTGGGGGAAAACAGTTACAAACAGCCCGTAAGAACTCGGGGTCAAACTCGCTACTTTGTCGCTATAGGCGTCAACTAAAAAGGCGATTTGGGTAAAGGTAAAAAATGAAATTCCTAAAGGAAGCTCGCCTGCCGGAAGTTCTATCGACCAGCCCAATACTGTTTCTGCTATGCTCATAGCAAATAGAGCATATTTGAAGTAGAATAGCGCAGCTAAGTTAAGGGTAATACCTGCAGCTAACCAAGCTTTACGCGAAGTGGTTGAAGAGCGCAGTATCTGGATGCCAAACAAGTAGTTTGCACAGATGGAAAGCAGCAAAAGCGGCACAAAGCGGTAATCCCAAAAGCCGTAAAATCCAAGCGAGCTTAACAGTAAAAAGAGCCTTGCAACTTGTTGGGAGCAATAGCGGCTAGACAAGTGGTAGCCTGCAAATACAATAGGTAAAAAAAGAAAGATAAAAGGGTATGAATTGAATAGCATAGGGCAATAGTGTAGCAAATACTATTTTTTGCCAAAAGAGTCTCAGTTAATGACAAAAGTTTCTAATTACCCGCATCTTTTGGGCTTTTGTGAGTAAACTACAAAAGCCCTTTTGACCTAAAAGCTTTAGTTTAGATTTAGAATTTTGAATAGGTCATCAATTTTTGCACTGGTATCATCTTGATGGTCTTCTTTATAAGAACGCAGTTTCTCTATAAGGTTTTTTTTATCTGAGGTATCCTGCTGATGAAAGATATCGAGATGATGCATCATTAAATACTCTACCGTCTCATTCATATCCTTAAGAGTCCATTCTGCAATTGAAATTATTTCCAAATAGGGAAATGCTTTTGTTCTATTAACCCGTAAAGCAAAGTTTTGAGGTGTTGAAGTGTTTTCCAGCAGCTCCAAAGCGTTTGAAGTATTGAGGTGTGACGGGATATTTCCTATAGCGTTTGATTTTACAACTGCTGTAAGGCGGTTACTGTTCATATTTTTTCCTTTAAACCCGACTTGCTACCTTTATAATAAGTCATATTCGAAAGTATTTTCTCTCTAAGAGCTCGAATCTGACTCTTAGAAGGTAGCAAGTCGGGTTTTAATGTGATTTATATTGTTCATAATAAAAATATTTATAACGAGCTAATCAGTGAATTTCCCAACCGGGGTGGGTTTGCTTCCATGCATCTATTTTTTTGGCCAGCTGTTGATCAGGAATAAAGAGTTGAGCTGGTAACCAATGATTATTTAAGGGGTTATACCACTCTTCACCCATGGCAGTTACTCGGGTACTGTTTTTATAGACAGGGTTTTCATAATAACTTGCATCGAGATGAGATTCGCTTATGGAAATGATACCTTCGGCATAGATCCCTGGCAGCTGTAAGGGACGTGTCATAACGCAATAAGTAACCGGGTCAATAAACTTGCCTGCAGGGTCGTAGTTTTGGGATAAAGGGATTGAGCGGATGCCTTTTATTAACTGGTCTAATTTATGGCGGCGCGCAGGGATGTTGGCCAGATAAACCCTTAATTCATTCAGGGCTGTTTTTGTGTTTTCAGAGCCCTCTCCAATTGCTGCATGTATTATGCATGCAAACAGCTTTGCCGATTTTTCCACGAGAGTCTTAGCCTCAGAGACGCGTTGCTGGAGATGGAGTTTCTTGCCATCGCGTTGGCTGCCGCTAGGAGAAGCTTTTATTTCCTCTAATTCTTTTGTCAAAGTCATTAGATCAGAGTCTTTAAAGGCATTGTGCATGACTTCACGCACATAGTCTTGCTTTTGCCGGTTTGAGGTATATTGAAGGATAGTCTTATCTTTTTTTTGGCAGCATGCGGCAAGGTTCTCTGCGGAAAGTTGCGGAATTATGGCCATCTTAAGATGTTCAGGCAGCATTGGCATGATGGCAAAAAGTGCAGAATGGTATTCAGGCAAGCTTGCGGCAAACGCATAGGCATATGCAGGAATGCAATCTAAGAGGTTTTCTGACTCTTTTTGAGGAAGCTTGTCCAATTCCAGAAAAAATTGTGCGATCCGCGAATGACGCGATTTGCCTGATCCAAATCGGGGCAGGTTTTTGAATGAGCGCAGGACTCTTTGCTTCTCGCTGTCCGGTATCCCGTTGATGTAGGCGGCATTAGCTGTTGGTGAAAGGGCCCAAAAGCATCCATTTTTACTCTCTTTGTCCAGGGTGGAAAAGTGCTCTTTTAAAAACTGCTGCAACTTTGCCTGATTATCTCTGCGCAGCTTGTCGACTAAAGCCTCATATTTTGCCGATTTTCTAATGGCTTCAGTCCCTTTTGCTTGGAATTCTTTAATATATTTGGGGAGGTTTTCCTTTAGTTCAGCCAAAGCTGCCAGGCAGGCAAATTTTGCGTTTTCTTCGCTATCATCTATAGCGTTAAAGATAATTGCAGGGTCTTGCCCCAGTGCTATTAAGAGTTTGAACAGATTTTTGTCGGCTGCAATTGGCAAATATTCGGCAGGGTATGCCTTTAAAAATTTGCTTAAATTTTCGCGGGTAGTTTTTTCCAAAATGTAATGCAAAGGTGTCTTGCCTGTATCGTCTGGACTAAAGTTGTCAGCCAAACATTCGATAGGGCATTTTTTAAGGTAATCTTGAAAGTCTTCCGCTGAAAAAGGCAATAGCGAGGCGGTGAGGGTATGCAATGGCGTCCTGCCGCAATTATCTTTTCCGAATGCGGTTTGCAAATCGCCTGAGTAACGGCTGAGCAGCAGTTTGCTCAAACTCCAGTCAGCACAGTGATGAAATGGAGTCGCACCATATACTTGCAGGCGAAACACCAAATCCAATTCTGTTTGAGGCAGATTCTCAAAAAAACGCCTAGCTGTAACTATATCGTCGTGTGCTCTTTTAAGGATGCGGTGCAATGGACTTTTTATGCCTTTCGGCAGACTTGCCGGATTGTAAACATTTTTTCTTAAGTCAGCAGGGCATTTATTTAAGATTTTTTCAGCCAAAGCAATATTAGGGGCATAATGCAGCAGCGTTGTCCCTTGCTCATCGGGTGTATAGAAGCGCTCTAACTGGAGAGGGCTATTCTCGGTAAGGTTAAAGATAAATTTATCAAAATGTTCAGGCGCTAATCCGTTTTCAAGAGCCAAATGCAAAGGAGTCATGCCTAAATGGTTAGGAAGCGCTAATTTAGTCATTATTTCCGGCTTGCAGAATGTCGTTAATTTAAAGATGATATTGGGATTTGCACTTAATTCGGGATTGTTCATGGCCACGTGTAGCAATGTATTTCCTTGTGCATCTGCAGTAAGAAATGCCTGTAAATTTTTGGTGTGCGCAAGGTTATATGGCAATGGGATCCAGCTGTCGCTGCCTTTAATAAACCATTTTTTAAACTCGATAATATCATCTAGGGAGGCAACTAACAGATATTCGCCAAGCCATTTGTTTATGTAGGAAATTTCACCCGGCTCGCTTGCTAGTATAAGAATATCCCAATTTACGGCTTTTTCAAAATAACTTTGCAGGACTAAGGGAATATGGGGGATATGATTGGGTTTGAAAAAAAAGGGTAAGCAGTTGGAGAATCCTTTTTTATGAAGCCTAAGAGAAAGCGACAACAGCTGGTAGCTCATTTCTTCAATATATTGGGTGGCGGCTCCCTCTGTGCTATCTAAATTGAATAATGATTGGAATGGCGTACAGTTTGAGCAGTCGGTCAGTTTAAGAAGTTCTGCCTTAAAAGGGCTTTTACATTTGATGCACTCAAAAACAAGTTTGATCCTTTTCCAGGGGATTTGCTTAACAATTGCCCGATGAATAAAGTTGCCCTGATCCAGGCCTGTGCCCAAAAGTTCAAGCAAACTTCCCTTAAATAGTTTTCCAAGTGTTTCCAGTGTAGTTTTATCGCATTTTTCTATGGCTTCATCCAGCTTTTTTTGGTAGTAGCTGCGCGTCGTTAATACTCCTTGTAAGCGTTCATAACTAATTATCCTTGCCAATTGTTCTGGCTGTGTCCGGAGAAGACGATCTTTAGCCGAAGCGCTAAAAATAAAGGGAATTTCAGGCAGGGAAGCTTTGTGTTTGTCCAACAAATTAAGTATACGCCCCGCGTTATTGGCGCTTGTATTTTTTACTAGTGCAAGCAAGTTGCTCACATAATGGGAAGCTGTTTTTTTGGAAGAGTTTTGTATTTCGTTAACAGTTTTTGCAAATGCCTGCTCGTTTGAAAAGTACTCTTCTAACCCTTCGATAGATGCGATAGCGGATTTTTCGGAGTCGTACCAACGGTGTTCGCAGTAGCGCTGCAGCTTTGCCCTTAAATTCGCAAGGCTTAATTCTGGAGAGGGGAAAAGAGTTTCGCGGTGAGTAAATAAAAAAGACGCAACTTTACTAGTTGCGCAGGATCCGAATTCTAGTCTGCGCAGTTCCTGTTGCAATAAATTTGGAGAGAAAGTTTCCAGGAATCCGCCTTCGCGATTATAAGCAACCCGCAATAGGGTAGGGTGCGATGAGGAAGCTTTATGTTCGAATTCGATTAAAGCATTTACGCTTAGTTGTGTATTGGCAGCTGAAATTGATGTTGTCAAAAGTATAATCCATTTTAAAATATTTGCGAGAAAATATACGCAAATAGTAATAAAATGTAAATAATAAGTTATGTTAATTATGTTTTAACTGAAAAAGTTTTAATCCATTCGCCAAAACTAATTAAACGCCAAATAAAATATGAGAAAGGTTTTTCTCCGCTTATAATGGCATCAACCTCTTTCAGGGTATAGTCAGAATGGATCACTCCCTGAGAACTTTCTATTGCCTGATCAATGGCTTGCTTGAAACGCTCAGGGTGCTGCTCTCGAATCCACACTTCTTCAGCTGTAGCAAAACCAATTTTATCGACTCGCTGCCTAATTGGATCAGGCAGCACCCCTTTCATTGATTCCCTTAAAATAGCCTTTGTCATCCCCTGTTGAATTTTAAAGTGCGAGGGCAGGCTATAGGTAAATTCCACTAAGCGGTAATCCAGAAATGGAGTGCGCGACTCAATGGAATGCGCCATTGAGTCGCGGTCTTCATAATGCAATAATTTTGGCAGGCTGCTTTGCTCCAACTGCAATAAAGATTGAGCTTGCAAGCTGCGGACAAAGCGATAGGGTTCGGTTTTAGAAGCTGAAAGCAAGGGAATATTCAACCAGTTAGGATCGGTGGAAGATTTATTAAAGCATTTGCGCAGAGGTTGACGAAATGATTTTGGAATAAAAGTTTTAAGCAAATGAGGCATGGGATTTATGCCATGTTTTTGAGAGGCTTGTTGAATTTCTTGAAACAGCAGATGCCACTTGCCAGACCTAAAGAGATCATTAAAGTAATGGCCAAAGAAGCCATGATAGCCCGCTAATTGCTCATCAGCACCTTGACCGTCTAGCATGACTTTGATTCCTTGCTCTTTTACTAACTGGAACACTTGCCATTGGGCAAAAATGCTAGTTGAAGTAAAAGGTTCATCTTGATGCCAGCAGATTTTGGGCAATTCATCAAAGAGCTTATCCATGCAAGGATAAGTGTAATGCGCCTCCACTTGCGTATTTTCAACCACGATTTCGATAAAATGCCGCTCATCGAATCGGCTAATGTTAGAGCAAGCAGAAAAGGTTTTTTGCTTGCCGGAAGCATTGCAATTGCGCATTTGCCGATTGGCTAAACACACGATAGTTGAAGAATCTAATCCCCCGGATAAACACGAACCCACATCGACATCAGCGCGCAATCTTAGCTGGACAGCTTCTTCCATTAGCTGCTTGAATTTCTCAGCTGCTTCTTGGAAAGAACCTTTAAATGGCTCTGCGCTTAAGGAATACCAACGGCTCACTTCGATTGCTGCAGGCCCTGCATCTTTAATAGACAGTTCGAGCATTTCACCGCCGCGCAATTGCTTGACACCTTGGAACAAAGTGTCGGAAGTGTGGTCGGTGGCTTCCCAATTTAAAAAATCATAAACCCGCTGTCCATGCATTTTGGGTTGCCAGCCAGGCAGGCAGGTAAACTGTTTGATTTCGGAAGCAAATGCCACGAACCCTTTGGGAGAGCACCAATAGTAAAGCGGCTTTACCCCAAACCGATCGCGCGCAGCAAACACCTTTTTTTCAAATAAATCCACTATGACAAAGGCAAACATGCCGTTAAAACGCTCAAGGCATTTTACGCCCCAATGGCGGTAAGCGCATAAGATGACTTCCGTATCGCTTTGCGTCTGGAAAATATAGCCTAATGTTTGCAGCTCTTGCTTTATTTCAATGAAGTTATAGATTTCGCCATTATAGGTTATCCAGGCCGTTTTATCGTGCGAACACATGGGTTGATGGCCGGCAGGACTAAGGTCTACAATAGATAACCGCCTATGTCCTAAGGCCAGTAATCCGGTTAATACCTGCCCCTCCGGCCAAAATGCGCGAGGAGTATAAGGAAAGGCGCTTTCAAAAACAGTTTTGGGAGTCGAGCCGGCTCCATATACTTTTGGAGAATTTTCTAGTGATTCTAATACAATAAAACCTTCATCGTCCGGCCCTCGGTGCGAGATGATGTCGCTCATTTGTTTTATGTTGGTAACTGCTAAAGAATTTCCGGAGGATATAATTGCAGAGATGCCGCACATAATTTTATGAGTTTTTTTGTAGAATTAAATTACTTAAATAGTCGCCAATAGCTAACGAAGCGGTAGCTGCCGGGGAAGGGGCATTCAATACATGGATGATGCCTTCTTTCTGGATGATTGCAAAATCATCAAACATTTTACCGTTAGGTAAAACGACCTGGGAGCGCACGCCAGCCTCTGCCCGCACTAGATCGTCAGCTTGCAGTTCTGGAATCAATCTTTGCAAAGCTTTTGTAAAACTTGCTTTGGAAAATGAACGATATACTTCATACAAGCCTATTTTCCAATACCTGGCTGCCATATACCAAAAACCCTTGTAAGTAAGAATATCCATGCAATCTCTAAAACGGAGGTCTTTTTTGGTATAGCCCTCTCTGGATAAAGCCAAGACTGCATTTGGACCCGCTTCAACACGCCCATCCATGGTGCGGCTAAGATGCACGCCTAAGAAAGGGAATTTTGGGTCAGGTACGGGATAAATCAGCCCTTTAACCAGGCCGCGTTTAGAAGCGACCAGTTCATAATACTCGCCCCGAAATGGAACGATCTGTTTAGGGCACACTTCTTTTTCAACTTGATTTGCCAGGCGGTCGGCTTGCAAACCCGCACAATTAATTAACTGAGCGGCTTGGTATTCCTTAATCCCTGCCTGCACCGTGAAGCCGTCTAGTTTACGCGTAATTGCTTTTACTGGTGCCTGGGTAACAATTTGTCCGCCGAGGCGTTTAATTTCATTGGCATAAGCTTGAGCAACCTGCACAAAATCGACAATCGCAGTTTCAGGGGAATAGAGCGCGGCAATGCCAGCGGCGTGCGGTTCAATTTCTTTAATCCTTTCCGGCCCAACCCGCTCTAATCTCGGCACACCGTTTGCCAATCCGCGCCTTTGCAATTCTTCCAATCTAGGCAGCTCTTCTTTAGTGGTGGCTACGATCAATTTACCGCATTGCTGAAAAGCAATTCCTTTTTCGCTGCAAAAGGAGATGAGGCGCTGCACGCCGTCAATGCAATTTTTTGCTTTTAATGAGCCTGGCTTGTAATAAATACCGGAATGGATCACGCCGCTATTATGGCCGGTTTGATGCTCGGCGATTTCCTTTTCTTTTTCCAGAATAAGCAGGTTAATGCCAGGGCGTTTTTGCAGCAGCTGCATCGCTGTGGATAAGCCCAGGATGCCGGCTCCAATAATGATGATGTCAGTTTTTTGCATATGCTCTTAAAATTTATCTATGCAACATAGCAGAAAGCACCCCTCCAAGCAAGAGAGAAAGTACAGTGTATTTCGATCACAAACAAAATGAATTATATTTTTTTCAACTAATCGATGTATAAAAAACTTGAATAACTTAGATTTATACTTAAAACCCGACTTGCTACCTTCTAAGAGTCAGATTCGAGTTCTTTTCCTCTAAGAGCTCACACGAAGCCTTGAAAATCAGTAGGTCATATTATTAACATGGCCCACTGATTTTTGCGAGTTCTTAGAGAGAAAATAATTTCGAATATGACTTATTATAAGGTAACAAGTCGGGTTTAAATTTCAGTGGCTTTTTAGATAAGAACCCCTAAGATTTTTTTCGAAAAAATTAAATCTATAATAATTTGGATTATATGAGAATGAACGCTGAAGATTTGCATTCCCTGGTTGCAAGTTTAAGAGCTCTTCGTGGAGAAAGCGAATGGGTAGAATTTAAACTTAACTATGATAATCCTGAAGAGATTGGAGAGTATATTTCTGCTTTGTCAAACTCTGCTGCATTATGGAATCAACCTCGAGGATATCTTATTTGGGGAATTGACGATAAAAATCATGAAATTATTGGTACAAGATTTCAGCCCAGAAAAAAGATGGTTAATAATCAAGGGAAAAATGGAAATCAAGAACTTGAGAGCTGGTTGATTAATCAATTGACTCCTGGTATTGAGGTTAAATTTCATGAAGGGCTAATTGACGATAAACCTATAGTAGTATTTGAAATTCAAGCTGCATTTTCTCATCCTGTTAGATTTAAAAGTATTGAGTATATCCGTGTTGGTACATATAAAAAAAATTTAAAAGATTATCCAGAAAAAGAACGCAGGCTCTGGGAGATTTTTCGTATTCAGTCATTTGAAAAAGGAATTGCTTACGAATCCTTTACAGGAGATCAAGTTCTTATAGAGCTAGACTATGCTGCATATTTCCAATTAACAGAACAGACTTTGCCCGATAATCGCTTAGCTATTTTACGTAGGTTAGAGTCTGAGGGGATTATCAAAGAATTTCTTCGAGAAAAATATTCCATAACGAATATAGGAGCTATTCTTTTTGCAAATGAATTAAGTCGATTTGGTCGTTTGGGAAGAAAAGCACTCAGAGTTATTATCTATCGAGGAGTGAATCGGATCAACACTATAAAGGAGCACTTATTTAAAAAGGGTTACGCAGCGACTTTTAAAGAAGCTGTAGAATATATCAATGATCAGCTACCTACGAGCGAAGAGATTGGCCAAGCTCTCCGCAGGGAAGTTAGAGTATATCCTGAAATAGCGATTAGAGAACTTGTAGCTAATGCATTAATACATCAAGATTTTAATATTACTGGAAATGGTCCTACTATAGAAATTTTTGATAATCGTATTGAAATTACAAATCCCGGAATTCCACTTATCGATACCCTTCGCTTTATAGACGAGCCTCCACAATCACGCAACGAAGAACTTGCAGCTTTAATGCGTCGAATGAAAATTTGTGAAGAACGTGGAAGTGGTATCGATAAGGTAATTTTTCAAATTGAATTTTATCAACTTCCCCCACCCGATTTTAGAGTTACAAATGGAAATACTATTGCTGTTTTATTCCAACCTGCAAATCTTAGTGAAATGGGAAGACAAGAGAAAGTTCGGGCTTGCTATCAACACGCTTGCCTTCAATGGGTTTCGGGTGCACAAATGTCGAATAATTCTTTACGTAGGCGCTTAGGTATTAAGGACTCAAATTATCCTATGGCATCAAGAATTCTTAAGGAAGCTATAACGGACGAATTAATTAAGCCATATGGTGAACAAAATTCTAAAAAAGCAGCAAAATATGTTCCTTTTTGGGCTTGATTTTATGTAACAAGATGTAACTAAACAGCTAAAATGTCCAAAATTTCATTGTTTTCCCTAGGAGACCTTTTTTTGAGAGAGAAGGTTTTATGTAACTCTAATAAAATTCGCTTCTCATTTTCTCAAAAGTTCTCAGTGCTCTCACTGTCTCAGTGGTTACAAAATAAGTGCTGAATTTTTTTAAGAACCTATAAATAAACTGGGACACGGGCAACGATGGAATTTTAATTGAGAGAGGGATAAATAAAGAAAATACTGACTTTTATGAGTTGAGTTTCTACAATGACACCTTTTAGAAAACGGGGCAATCTTACATGTGCGGTATTTCTGGAATCTTTCAAATCAGCCAAACCCCATATCTCCAATTACCTCAGCATCTGCAGGTAATGAATCAACTGCAGCAGCACAGAGGGCCTGATGGAGAAGGTGTGTGGCTGCATCCTAAACGATTTATCGGTTTTGGACATCGCCGTTTAAAGATCATTGATTTAGAGCAAGGAATCCAGCCCATGACAAATGAGCAAGGGCTAACCGTTTCCTTTAACGGCGAGATTTATAATTATCTGGAGTTAAGGCGGGAACTTGCAAGCGGCTATTCTTTTCAGACGCAATCAGACACGGAAGTAATTTTAGCGGCTTATGCAAAATGGGGAGAATCTTGTGTCGATCATTTTAGGGGGATGTTTGCTTTTGCCCTTTGGGATGAAAATCAGCAAAAGTTGTTTTGCGCCCGCGACCGGTTCGGTATCAAGCCTTTTTATTACCTGCAGCAAAATGGCTGCTTGTATTTTGCTTCAGAGGCCAAAGCCCTTTTGCCCTTTTTAGATGAAATTACAACTAATATCGAAGGCCTGCAGGACTACCTTGTTTTCCAATTTTGCCTGTCGGGCAAGACTCTTTTTGCCAATATTTCTGAATTGCCGCCTGCGCATACTTTGAAACTATGCAATGGAAAAATAGAACTTTCAAGCTATTGGGAAGTCTATTACGATTTGGATTTCGACCATACGGACAAATATTTCAAAGAGCAAATCGAACAGCTGCTGCAAGAGTCGATCCATTTGCATACGCGCAGCGATGTACCTATCGGCGCTTATGTCAGCGGAGGAATTGATTCCAGCATTGTGGCAACTATTGCCTCAAAAGATTATCAAGGGTCTTTTGCCGGTTTTACCGGTAAATTTGCCGAAGGGCGGGAATTTGATGAGAGCTACTATGCAAGGCTGGTAGGCGGGCAAAATCAGTTTCCTGTCCATGAAATTACGATTACTAGCGAGGATTTCTTAAAGACTATTGAAAAAATAATCTACCACCTGGACTTTCCAGTAGCGGGACCGGGTTCTTTTCCCCAATATCATGTATCTAAGCTGGCCAGTAATTGGCGTAAAGTCGTCTTAGGCGGTCAAGGCGGCGATGAAATTTTCGGCGGCTATACCCGTTATTTAATAGCCTATTTTGAACAGTGCATTAAAGCAGCCATAGACGGCACTTCTAAAACTGGTAATTTTATTGTCACTTATGAGTCCATTATTCCTAATTTAGTCTCCCTTAAAAACTATAAGCCCCTTCTGCAAGAATTTTGGAAAGAAGGGTTGTTTGAGGCACTGGATCAACGGTATTATCGTTTAATTAATAGGGCCCCTTCGCTATCCAACGAGATTCATTGGGATTTGTTAGACAATACTTATTCGCCCTTTAAGCAATTTTGCAGCATTTTTCATGGAACAAATGTCGGTAAAGAGTCTTACTTTGACAGCATGACCCATTTCGACTTTAAAACGCTTTTGCCTGCTTTATTACATGTTGAAGACCGCATGAGCATGGCTTGGGGTATTGAATCCAGGGTGCCCTTTGTCGATCACAAGGTAGTTGAATTTGCTGCGACTATGCCGTCGGATATAAAATTTAAAAATGGTTCGCTAAAGCGCATCCTTATGCAAGCTATGGGCGGTTGCTTGCCAAATGAAGTGCTGCATAGAAAAGATAAGATGGGTTTTCCAGTTCCGCTGCAAAGCTGGTTGCAAGGCCCGTTAAAAGACTTTGTCATGGACGTTTTTCAAGTTTCCAAATTAAAAAATCGTCCTCTATTTAATCATCCTGCTATTATCGCAGGATTAGAAAAAGAGACCAAATTCGGCAGGAAAATTTGGGGATTGCTTTCTCTTGAACTGTGGTACCAGCAGTTTCACGATAAAGCAGCGTCCTACCGGGCCCTGATAGAGAAATCTGAGATTATAACTGTTTAAAAGGATTGTTATGAAAGTTCTTATTACCGGCGGAGCCGGATTTATTGGTTCGCACCTTGTTGATAAATTATTAGCTGATAACCATGAAGTGCTGGTGATCGATAACTACCAAACCGGCCGGCCTGATAACCTTTCGGAACACCCTAAGCTGATTGTCGTTGAAGGTACCATTGCTGACCGGGAATTAGTCAATGAGCTGTTTCAAAACTTTTCACCTGATTGCGTTGTCCATGCCGCTGCAGCTTATAAAGATCCCAATAACTGGGAAGAGGATGCCTTAACAAATGTGCTGGGAACAGTCAATGTAGTGCAAGCGGCCAAAGCCAACAATGTAAAGCGTATCATCTATTTTCAAACAGCTTTATGCTATGGCTTAAAACCGGTAGAGCAGCCGATTACACTCAACCACCCCATTAATTCAAGGGGAAGCAGCTATGCAATCAGCAAGACAGCCGGCGAACATTATGTAGAACTATCCGGCATACCGTTTTGCTCATTCCGTTTAGCAAATGCATACGGCCCCCGCAATCTTAGCGGCCCTTTGCCAACTTTTTACCACAGGCTGACAACGGATAAACCTTGTTTTATCATGGATACACGCCGCGACTTTATCTACATCGACGACCTTATTGAAGTCGTGTGCAAAGCCATTTATGGACAAGGTTCGGGCGGATATTATCACATTTCCAGCGGTTCCGATTACTCAATAAAAGAACTCTTTGACGAAACCCTCAATGCTTTACAAATTCGTTTGGAGAAGGAAGTGGAAGTCCGTCCTAGAAATCCGGATGATGTATTTACAATTTTAATCGATCCCAGCCGCACCAATCAAGAGTTCCAGTGGAAGACAAAAACGCCATTAAGCCAGGGTGTTAAGAACGCGATTGAATGGTACAAAAAGAATGGGATTTCCCAAACCTATACCCACTTAAAACCCGTTGAGGCCGCAAAGTAATGGATGTTATCGCAGGTGCTTTTGAAAAAACACGCGTTCTTATAGTTGGCGGAGCAGGATTTGTCGGCAGCAATCTCACAAGATTGCTGTTAAATACACAGCAGCAAATACACATCGACCTTGTAGACAACTTATTATCGGCAGAAAAATTTAATATCCCTTCAGATTCACGTGTACAGCTTATTGAAGGATCTATTGCCGATCCTGCAGTGCTCGCACAATTGGAAGACGCATACCAGCATGTGTTCCATCTCGCCACTTATCATGGAAATCAAAGTTCCATTCACGATCCCTTGGCAGATCACCAAAATAACACCCTAACAACGCTAATGCTGTTTGAAAAACTAAAGCATTTTAAGCAGTTGGAGAAGATTGTTTATTCCTCCGCCGGCTGTTCGGTTGCGGAAAAGACCTTTGATGAGGCTAAAGCTTCGAAAGAAGTGGACATCGTTAGCCTGGATATGGATAGCCCGTATTCCATCTCTAAAATCATCGGCGAATTTTATTCAAAATATTACCACAAGCAGCATCAACTGCCGGTAGTAAGGGTCCGTTTCCAAAACGTATACGGTCCAGGCGAGATATTGGGGGCCGGACGCTGGCGGGGCACCCCGGCTACTGTTTGGCGCAATGTGACCCCGACTTTTATCTATAAAGGGCTAAAAGGGTTGCCATTACCGTTGGAAAATGATGGAATTGCCACACGCGATTTTATCTACGTTGAAGATATTGCACGCGGCTTGCTGCATGCTGCCTTGCGGGGTAAAAAAGGAGACGTATACAACCTTGCCAGCGGCCGGCAAATTTCCATTAAAGAATTAGCGGAGACAATCAATAGCTTGACCGGTAACCCTGCACCATTTCAGCATCTGCCGAAACGCGGGTGGGATACTTCTGGAAAACGTTATGGCTGCCCTGAAAAAGCCCAATTAGAGTTAGGGTTCAGCGCGAAAATTAATTTAAAGGATGGCTTAGCCAAAACAGTTGAATGGACTAAAGAGCATTTGCAACTAATTGAAGCAACTATGGCTAAACACGACGCTCATCTATCTGTACTAAAATGAATATCTTTATTATTCCGTCCTGGTACCCTTCAAAATTAAATCCAGTAAACGGAATTTTTACAAAAGAACAGGCGCTGGCTATAGCTAAGCAGCGCCCTGACTGGAATATATGGTTGAGCCTTTGGGGACAGCAAGACATGGATCTTCCCCTTTCCAAATGCTGGCGCTGGCCATCAGTTGCCGTCCGTTATTGGCAGCTAAAAAAGAAAAGATATACCTCCCTAAGAGACAATCTTACCGAATTACATGCCCCGGTTCTGCACTGGAACGAGTTTTATATACGTTCTTATAAAAAGTACTTTGCGGACCTTTTGGCGGCCCATCGCCAAAATTTGCTATTTGCCTTGCAGCGAGGAAAGGTAGATTGGCTTCATGCACATGTTGTTGAACCAGCCGGCATGTTTGCTTGCCAATTAAGTGCAGAATTTAACATTCCCTATGTAATTACAGAGCATTCCAACCCTTTTCCATTCCCTCATTATCTGCAAAAAAAAGATAAACTCAGGGATGAGCTAGAGCATACCTTTAATAAGGCCAGCCAAGTTATTGGAGTCAGCCCTTTTCAGACGCAATGTTTAAACAAGTTTCAGATAGATGCTGTAACAGTTCCAAATCCGGTTGACCATTCTCTATTCAAACTGCCTTCACAAACCAATACAGATAAGCACAGATTTTTGACGGCTGCTGTAAATTTAACAGAAGTTAAAGGGATAGGGGATTTGCTCCTTGCGATCGCAAGGTTGAAACAAATAAGTCCGCAATTTTTTTCCAATTGTGATTTTCGTATTGCTGGACAAGATTCTGGCAATTATGTCGAAAAAGCAGAAAAGCTAGGAATTTCTTCAGCTATTACTTGGCTAGGGGGGCTCGGCAGGCAAGAAATAGCTCAAGAAATGGCTTCCTGCTCTTATTTTGTATTGCCAAGCCATCAAGAATCCCTTGGAATGGTGTACATTGAAGCTATGTTTTGCGGTAAACCTGTTGTGGCTACATATTGCGGCGGAGCTGAATATAGCGTAAACGAAATGACAGGTTTGCTCGTCCCGGTTAAAAATATAGAGCTATTGTCAAAAGCCCTGGAAGAGATCAGCAGGAAAAATTATAATCCAGAAGCTATTAGAACTTATGCCATGGACCTGTTTTCAGAAAAAAGAACAACGAAACTTTTAGAAGATATCTACCTATATTCAGGAAAATAAGAAAATGAATATTCTCGTTATCTACCATGTTTACACTAAATATCCCCTTAGGCAAACATTTCACGACTATTTGTATTGTTTTAAGAAGTATGCTAAAGCTAATGTAGTTTACTGCAATTATGCCTATGGAATCCCTAAAGTAGTTTTCGAGCAAACATTCGATCTAGTTATTTTTAATAATACTTTTACTGCAGAGCTCCGCTCAACAACAAAGCCTTATAATCAGTTTCTGCAAAGCCTGATCCCGCTGCAAAAGCAAGCTTGCGCCAAAGTGGTTTTTTGCCAGGATGAGTTTATAAATATGGAAAAGCTGGGTCATTTTATTAACCAGTACAGTATTGATACTGTCTATACCGTTGCCGACCCTGGCCAATGGGACCTTTTATATCCAGGAATTAATAAAGGCCATACCCGTATAAGGCAAGTATTAACAGGTTATTTAGACAAAGAAATTTTAGCGTCTATCCAGGCTATACTTAAAGAGATAAAAGTTCGCGACATAGATATCGGTTACCGCGCTACGCATGCCGAACCTTGGCTGGGAGCTATCGGAAAATGGAAAATTCAGATTGCTGAAATCATTAAACCTCTTTGCCAAAAACTAGGATTAAAAACGGATATCAGCACCGTGACTGGGGAGGGGAATTTTTATCATGGCCTCGATTGGTACAGGTTTATGGCCCGTTGTAAAGTGTTTATTGGGGTAGAGGGAGGGAGCAGTTTACTGGATAAAGATGGAGCCATTCGAACAGCTATTCTTGACTATGTATCAGCGAACCCCAAGGCCTCTTATGATGACATCGAAGCTGCTTGCTTTAAAGGAATGGACGGCAATATCCACTATAAGGCCTTATCTCCAAGACATCTGGAGGCTTGTGCGACTAAAACTTGCCAGCTTCTCTTAGAAGGCGATTATAGCGGAGTCCTTCTTCCCGGCATCCATTATATTGCCATTAAGAATGATTACAGTAATGTTGAAGAGGCTTTAAAGCAAGCTTTAGACCCGGCTATAGTCAAGCCTATGGTTGAAAGAGCTTATAAAGATATTGTCGCAACTGGAAACTATAGCTATGAGAGGTTTGTAGCTAATATTCAAGAAGAGAACTCATCTAAAATTCTTTCAAAACATCCCCTGGCATCAAAGTTTGTGTTTTGGTTTAACTGCCGCGATGCCTTGCTGTGGCATCGAATGAAATGGGAAATTAAAGGGCGGGAATGGCTCAAAAAAAACTTTTCCAGCACCGCTTATGCCTACCTAAAAAAAGTTAAACAAAAATTCACAGTAAAAAAGTCGGCTAGTCAAAGAGTCTAAGTAAGACAAAGCCATCGGCTTCCCAAATTTCAGATATTTTGTCTTGCTGCTTTCGGTTGTTGAATTCTGCGGCAAAATCATCTTTTACAAATGCTTGGCTCGGTATTATGACGTAAGAAATATCACTGTATTTTTTTTGTAAAAGGTCTATTTTACTCCAGCTATCAAGGGGATAGAGACTAAGAGGAATATAGCGAAAATATTCTTTTATTTCAGGAAGCAACCATATATAGCGATAGTCGGACAATATCCCTCCGTTAAAACCATGTTCATCTGCATAATTGTACAGTTTTTGATTTAGATGGGGGATGCCGAGTTGTTTTTTTTGTTCTATTTGAGAAAGCTTCATACGTTCTGCTGGCCATTGTTCATTTAAGTAAAAGATGCCCGCAACTGCTAAAAGTCCCATTAGACTAATAAGAGGACCTTTTAGTTGCTGCATTTTGGTTAAAATGATAGAAGTACTTGCTGCTATGTCCTGTGGCAGGTTGAGCAAACTGTAGGCAAACGCCCAGCTTGCTAATGGCAAACAAGCATTAAGGTTGCGAAAATCATAGTTATAAACAAGCATCCAAAGGGTAAATATTGGAAGTGTTAGCAAAAGACCAACACCACGCAGAAATTTATCTCTTAATGAATAAGCAAATAAAAATACAGTTGCTGCAATTTCTGTAATATAAAGAACAAGGGAAGTTTTCGAGGAAAGTTTTAAAGCTTTAATAAGATTGGGTTTCCTAAATAGCACTTCCATGGATAATGACATTCTTTCTAAAAGAGTACGTCCTTCGTGAATATCTACAAATAAATAGTTAACTTCACTTGGACTGTTGCCTACAATAATAAGATATTCTATCCAAACATACAGAGGCCCAAATAGACAAAGGCCTGTTATGCAAAGCAAGGCTGTTTGCTTAAGGGTTGAACGGCGGAGAGAAAGAGCCAGGATCAAATAGGCAATAAAGAAAATTATTCCCATTTGTTTCAACAAACAAGCGGTTGCAACTAGCAACAGACCAAGCCAGAGAGTCTTTTGCTCTTTAGCTTGATATAAGCAAATAATTGCTGCAAGTCCCATGCAAGTAAGCGGAATATCCACCAAACCTTCAGCTAATCTGTGCCCTTCATTGATGTATATTAGGAATGCTGTTATGGCTGCAGCTGCAATGAATTGTACGTTTTTTTCTTGCAAAGCCAAAGATACAAAAAGAGCCAAAATTGCAAATGCAAAAAAGAAAGTGAGAGAATGGGCAAAAAATTCGATTTCAACCGTACCTAAAAGTATGTAGCTTATTGAGTAGTTTGCTGGAATTAATTGAGGATAATGGAAGACTTCATTGGGAAACATGCCCAAAAACCAGTCTATAGCCCATTTATTCCAAGAAAGCGCTGCATCCCATCCGCCAAATACCGTACCTTTTAGCGAGGGAAGGGCAGCGGATAAAAATAAACTTCCAGAAACTAATAAAGCACAACTCCAAAAAAACCACCAATTTCGTTCCTGAATAGACTGCTGGTTAAACCAATTAACAAAGGGCTCTTCGTTTTCTATTTTTTTTGGTTTTTTAAGCCATAAATAAGCGGTAACTGCTGATTCAGCACTTAGTATTAACCAGCAAACAGTTGTGGTGTAAAGCCCTAAAGCAGTAAGCAACCAAACCTGGTAAAAATTGACAAGCAGGCTTAATAAAACAGCATTTATTGCCCTTTGGATACCGCGCTGTGGAAAAAAATAAGTGATAATGTATCCAGGAGCTGTGTACTGTAAAAGAGATATAAGGCCGATTAGTAACATAGAACCTATTTAAGTTGCTGCATATTGGGGAGCTGAGAAAAGCCTTCTGCTTATGTTTAAAAATGGCCGCTCCACCATAAAATAAAATATCTATTTATTTTTTGTCTTTAAAACATTATTGTCATTTCTCTGGAAATCGAGGAGATTTAACATGACACTAATTTGCCCAGAATGTCACGTTCGGCAACAAAATATCGATTTACAAGCCTGCAATCAATGCCAGCTTCCATTTGAAAATTTAAATGGAATCCGTGTTTTTTTTTCACGAAAAGATCAGAGTAGCGAACTTTTTAAAGACTATAAAAAAAACTACGATCTAATTTCTGAAGATGATCTGGCCGATTCTATTCAAGATCTCAATTATTTACATACGCAAACTGAAAAACTTTTTAGTTATCTTCCGCAACACAAAGAGCAATCTATTTGTGAAATTGGTGTAGGGCAGGGACATTTATTAAAAAAGCTAGCAACGCTAGATCCGAAGCAACTTATTGGTGTAGATATTGCTCCTGCATATCTTAGTAAACTTCTCTCTGAAGGTGTACCTTATAATGCATTTCTAGCAAATGCTGAAAATCTTCCTTTTGAAAATGCCTTTGATTTAGTAATAGCTGCTGATGTTCTAGAACATGTACTGAATGCGGGAAATTTTTTACATAGTATTCACAAAGCTATGAAAACCAATGGCACCTTGGTTGTACGTGTACCCTATTTGGAAGATTATTCTACTTATTCATCTTTTAAAGGTTGTCCTTATGACTTTGTGCATCTTCGAAATTTTTCAGCAGAAACTCTAAAAATTCTTTTAGAAGGAGCAGGATTTAAAGTTCATAAGTTTCATTATGATGGATTCTTTCTCCATAGATTTAGATGGTGCCAACCTTGGTTTCTACCAGCTAGACTATTACGCAAAATCACATATTTAATTTATGGCAATCAGTTGAATACGATTCCGAATTGGTTAGGAAATTTGCTTATAAGGCCTGCTGAAATTACCGCTGTCTGTATAAAGAAAGATTGATTTAGTAACCTCTTGCTCTTCTAGATAAACCAACAAACTTGAATAATCGCCCTTTTTCTTCTGCGTCTAGCAATTTGCAAGTGAGTAAAAGGTGAATTGCAAGATAAAAAGTTGCAAATAAAAATTCTTCGATAAACACAAAGTTTCGTGGAATATAGGAATAAGTAATTCCCACGCTCAATAAACAGATAAATTTTACCAGCCTAGGGCTTTCGTGAGGCACTGTATATAAAGACCAGTATCCGTTTACCATTTGTTGCGCAAAGGAAAGGCTAAACTGTCCAATAAAAAAAGCAATCGCTGTTCCTAACATACCAAAATATAGAGTGGCTAATGCAGTGACCGCAACTGTGACACATGTGCTTGTAAGAAGAGAAATATTGACAAGTTTGACATTTTTTGCAAAGTAGACGCCTGGTAAATAGAGATAATATCCGCCTGAAGCGAGATGCCCCAAGGCAATCCATCCTACAACAATCCAACAGCTGTGAAAGGGTTGCGCAGTAAACAGTTCAACTACGAGCTTTGAGTAGAGAAAAAAGCAAAGTGCTAAACTGCCTGCAAAGAAGTAATAATAACTGTAAATTTTGCTGAAATGCTCTCTGGTTTCTTCTTGTTTTTCTGCAAATCTTAAAAAATAAGGGGCCCATGAAGAAATCAGGCTCGATACAAACAGGAGGCTGACGCAGCCGATATTATAGCCAACACTAAAGATTCCTAAGGCAGCCATCGAAGTAAAATGCTCTAAAATATAGCGCCAGGAATTCTGTATAAAAAATAAAAAGAAAAAACCGCTGATCATGGGAATCCCGTGCTGCAAAAGCGATTGTAAAACCCGTTTGGATAGTTTGACAGGGACTTTTTTAAAGATGGCCAAATAAAGGAGTGTGAATTGCAAAAGATTAGCCCACAAGCCTCCCCAAACTAAACCGTCGATGCCCCAACTTAAACGCATGACTAAATAGCAGTTGATAACTACATTAAAAATGGCGCTGCCGCAGCTGATTAGCACAAAAGTCAAAGCCCGGCTTTCAAATTGCAGATAGGCATTAAAAGGAAAAAGCAGAGTATTAAAAATGAAAGTTAATGCTGTAAGTACGAGAAGATAGCTATAGCCGGAATTTGAAAATAGCAGCCCGCTTAATGGTTTGGAAAAAGTTATCGTCAAGGCTGCAAAAAAAACTGAAACTCCAAGCAGAAGAAAAAAACTGGTCCAAACTGTTTTGGCTTTAGCTTGTTCTATTTCTTTATCCACGTAGCAAATGCCAAAAGAAGTGCCGATCCCTAAGTTAGTAAAAGGGATGAGCAAAAGCATCATAAAGCTTAAAAGGGACTGTATGCCGTAATCGACAGGCGTTAAATAGGCGGTAAATAGCGGCAGCAATAAAAGATTGACGCCTTTATTAAAGATATTTCCCAGGCCATAAATTCCTATGTCCTTAAATAGTCTTTTCATTCATCTCGAGGCAGGTCATCGTGTTTAGGAATGTTGCGGTAATAGGGGTAATCAGCTAAAGCCAGCAGTTCTTTATCCCCTTTGCTATCGCCATAAGCGTAAAGTACATAATGGGTTTTCGAGCCTAATAATTCGCCAAGCTTTTTGGTTTTTTCCGGCCCGCGGCAATTTTTACCAAAAAGTTTACCGGTCGCAAGGCCTTGTGCATCTATTTCGAGTTTGGAAGAAAGCAGATGGTCAAATCCCATGGCTTTGGCCCAAGGTTCAAGATAAACATCTATGGAAGCGCTGATCAAGATTAGTTTGTGCCCCTGTTGTTTATGCCATTCAATGAGATTGATGGCCCCTGGGCGGATTTTTTTCATCAGACGCTGCATGGAAAACTCAATGCCCCGCTCCTTGAGTTCTTGAAGGGGCATGCCTTTTAAGAAATGGGTAAATACCCTTTCCTTGGTTTTGTCTCGGCTGATAAAGCCCAAACCGCAACCTATGAACCAGGGCAGCAATACTGTTAAGCCTGCCAAGGTGCGCTTTCTGCCGAATACAAAAAACAGAAAAGGCACAAGACTGTCATGGAAAGTAATGGTGCCGTCGAAATCGAAGGCGGCGACAATGGGTTCGACCGGGTGTTTTGCTTTGCTCATTTTATGCTAAAAACTAAAATTTTTCAGGGTAAAGGAGAGTATAGATTAAATAGAGCAAGAGAAAAAAAGCAACAATTCCCGCTAAAATAAATTCTGAAAACATATCCTATCAATACCATTTCTATATATACTGAAGTACAATCGAAACTTGGTTTTGACTGCGTCAAATTCCCAAGTTTCGATTGTACTTCAGTATACTAACTAACTTCAGGCAAAAATCAAGGGGTATCTCTCAGTGTCTACAAAGAAAGTACTAGTAACAGGCGCAGCTGGATTTATCGGCTTTCATACATGCATCGCATTAAAACAGCGCGGCGGCTTCGTAATCGGCCTTGATAATTATAACGACTACTATATCCCGCAATTAAAATATGACCGTGCAGCCTATTTGGCCCGGAAAGGGATTGAAGTTGTCAAAGGAGATATTAATGATAAGGCTATGCTGGCTGAAATTATCAAAAAGCATGGAATTACCCATATAATTCACTTAGCCGCACAAGCAGGCGTGCGCTACTCGCTTTCAAACCCAGAAGCTTATGTTAAAGCTAACTTGGAAGGGTTTTTAAGTGTTTTAGAGCTATGCAGGGCCAATCCCCATATCCCCTTGGTTTATGCCTCTTCCTCGTCAGTATATGGGTTGAATGACAAAATACCTTTTAGCGAGCAAGACAGAACGGACCGGCAGGCCAGCCTCTATGGTGTGACCAAGAAAAGCAACGAGTTGATGGCGCAAACTTACCATCATCTGTTCGGCATATCTGTCTGCGGCTTAAGGTTTTTTACAGTTTATGGCCCCTGGGGCAGGCCTGATATGGCTTATTTTTCTTTTGTAAAGGCGATTTTAGCCGGAGAATCGATTGATCTTTTCAACCACGGACAATTACAGCGCGATTTTACTTACATTGATGATATTGTAGCCGGTATCTTAGCGGCCCTTGATAAAAGTTTTGCTTGCGAAGTGTTCAATTTGGGCAATCACAAGTCCGTTGAACTTAAGCGGTTTGTACAGGTAATCGAAGAGTCGCTGGGCCAAAAAGCGAAGATTAATTCTGTGCCCATGCAGTCAGGCGATGTGCTAAAGACCTATGCCGACATTGCCCATAGCCGGCAGCTATTGGGCTTTAATCCACAAACTTCTTTAGAAGAGGGCATCCCGAAGTTTGTGGAGTGGTACAAGGAGTATTATAAAAGCGCTTAAATGGACAATAGGGACGCCTGGACCTTATGGACTTAAGGAACTGGCGCTTAGTCCCTTGTTCATAAGGTCCCTGGCGTCGCTAAGGTCCATTGTCTCTTAAGCGCCTGATTCTGACCATATAAATCAGGTTTCAGGATTTGAATTGCTAAAATTTTTTCTTTCAATTAGGGTGAGGTATGGCATTCTTTTCCAAAAAACTAACTTAGGAGTCCAGTATGAAAAAGTATCTTTTATTTTCATTAATGTGCTTTGCCTTAGTATCTTGTGAAAGCACCCCTGTACAAAATACCAGCAGTAATGAAGGCAAAAATGCAGCCCAGCAAGATGTGGAAGGCGATCGTAAAATTACGCAAAAAGTTAGACAAATGCTCCAGGATGATAAGCAGCTGGCAGCCTACGCCAATACTATTCAAGTCAGTACAATAAACGGCATTGTCACATTGAATGGTGCAGTTGCCACAGATAAAGATAAAACCGATATTAGCGATCGAGTAAAGAAAATTAGCGGTGTTAAGCGCGTCGAGAATTTACTTACAGTTAATACAAGATAATTTGTTTAAGGAATAAACACATGGGCAGAATGCTATTATTATGGCTTTTGGGGATACCCATATCCGTTCTTATTTTGCTAAAACTCTTAGGCATTATCTAAATGATATTTAGAACAACTGCTGCAAAGCTGGCAGCAGTTGTTCTATTCTCATAAGTGGAGCATTGTGGATCACACGCTGATATTTTGGCTAGGGGCCATTATTGGAATTTTCGCCGGCGTTCTGGTTGGCCGTATGCAGCGTCCGCTTCTTTATCTAATGTTTGGTTTATTGGTATTTTCAACAGCAACCCAAAGCCTAAGCATTACATTTTTTCCAGCATTGGCTTATAAAGTAGCTACGAGAGGTTTTTTTGTACATGTCTCGTACTTGTTCGCTATCATCCTTCTCATTTCTATGATTCTAAGGCCAAGGGAGTACAAACTTAAATGGGCCTATCCCCTTTTGATACCCTATATCCTTATCATTCTATGGTCGTTTCTTTCATGGCATTATGTTTTTCCTGACGCCTTGCCGCGCGTTCCAGGAGAATATGAAGAAGATACCTCTGTTTTTTTCTATATCAAGCTTTATCCTTTATTTGAAATCCATCAAATGATCTGGGGAGCATTTTTAATTCTAGTCGTTTTTAATTTTGTTAAAGATGCCAGAAGCGTTTACATTGCCGTTTATGCGATAGCGATTGCGCTAATTCTCTTGATGTTTGCCGCACTTTTCCAAAGATATGCCATCGGCATCTACCGGGTAGCTTTTTTCGATGACATTAATAATTTTAACTCTTATTTGGGAATGGCGGGTTTATTTATTTTGCCAATGGCTTTTGCTATGCGCAATACCTATGGGGCATCCCTAATTTGGATCGCTTCTGCAGCAGCTTTAATTTCTATTATCTTAACAGTAAGCCGCGCATCCCTTTTGGCCTTTATGGGAATAGGCTCATTGGTAGCTCTGCTCTGTACTCTGCGCTACCTCACCTATAGAAATGTATTTATGCTATTTCTGGGATGTTTAATGGCTTTAGGGCTTATTGCCAAAGCAGCCAACACTCTTGCAGAGCGCTTTACATGGGAACAAGCAGAGGCGGATTACGAGGATAGAAAAAAGGTTTATGCAGCAGCTGTATTGATGGCAAATGAGCATTTTACAGGGGTAGGGTTAGGAAATTTCTCTGCCTGGAATTTAAGCGGTTATGGTGATCGCGTAGGGGCTGAAGAGGTGAGCATTGCCCACAATATCTGGTTTTTAACCCTAGCTGAAATTGGGTATATTGGTTTGCTGCTTTTTATTCTTTTCTGGCTGCGGTATCTGCAGATGCTGGTTTATGTGTTTTACAAGTTTTGGGGAGAAAAAGAAAGTGTCTATTTTCCCCTTATGATAGGGGTAGCCGGCAGCCTGCTATTTTTGCATGTTCAAAACTTGGTGCACTTTACCATGCGTGTAGGCTCAATTTTTATCCTGTCCCAGATTCTCATCGCATTGACGGTTCGCATGTATTTAGATGCACGCCGAAACTCACTAACCTTAAGAAAACTATGATTAAATACCTCTTTTTTTTGCTTACATCCTTAGCAGTTTGTTCGCAACATTGTTGCGCCTGGACCGTCGAATATGAAGGGCTGCCCCAAGAGAAAGAGGGTATTTTTCCAATAGCTTTACCCAGCTACGAAAATGTCGAGCAACTTATGGTTTTGACCGATCGCTGGGTAGTCTTAGTAATAAATGATTACCGGCAGCTGCTAAATAAAATTAATGAATTAAGCGGTGGAGAGGCTAAAAAAAATGCAGAGATTTGGGAAGAGAGCTTAAAACAAGGCAAGAAAAAGTGGGAAAATCGAAAAAAATTTATAGATCTTTACGACCAGTGGTTTATACAGGCTAGGGAAGCTATAGGGGAAAGGGCGCTTGATGATGGGGCCAATTATGCTATCACTAGCTCTAACGATCAGGCTTATCGCTTGCCGCAAAAACCGTTGCGGCTCACTAGAACAATTATGCCGATCGATGAAAGCCGTTACGTTACCGATTCCGAAAAAACCTTTTATGCACATTATGTTTATCTGGAACTGCCTTTTCCAATGATTAATGGAGATACATATACCATTGAAGCGCCAGGCGGACGCAAGGTTACTTTCCTCTATGATGAAAAGCGCACGATTTCATGGGCGATTAAAGTAAACCAGCTAGGCTATTTGCCTGAAAGCAGCAGCAAGTATGCGTATCTAAGCGGCTATTTGCAAGAATTTGGCCCTTTGACTTTCCCTGATGCTAAGGAATTTTTTGTCATCTCAGCAACAGATGGCCGCATAGCAATGCAAGGGGAATTGAAACTAATTTTCCATGACCAAAAAGTGCCGTTAAAGGCTGGGGGAAAAACGGATCCACGTCTTCTGTCATACAGCGGAGAGGATATTTATGAGATTGACTTGAGCCCCTTGCAGGAAGAAGGGGAATTTTTTATTTCCATACCTTCTGTGGGGCGCTCCTGGACGTTTAGACATAATCATGATGTATATGGCGAGGCTTTTTATAAGGCGATTCGCGGTTTATTTCACCAGCGCTCCGGACAGGCAATTGAAGAGCCATTTTCCTCATGGCCTAGGGCAGCGGCTCACACAGGTCCCGTTTATGAAAGCGAGCATGTACCGACCATTCCGCCATTGAAGCCGCCTAAGAATAGTGAAGGAAAACCCTATGAAGCATTTAATGTGATCGGCTACACCACCGATCTTTCAAAAGCAA
The DNA here is from genome assembly GCA_023428915.1 of Verrucomicrobiota bacterium. Taxonomy (GTDB): domain Bacteria; phylum Chlamydiota; class Chlamydiia; order Chlamydiales; family JAEYWL01; genus JAEYWL01. The sequence continues at coordinate 17,127 of JAEYWL010000087.1, read as the reverse complement.
CACAGGATGCTGCAGGCGGCTGGTATGATGCGGCGGATTGGGATAAAAATTTGAATCACTATACGAACCTGTTCGACTTGCTATATGCCTATGAGTTAGCTCCTAAAAAGTTCCGCGATAGCCAGTTAAATCTGCCGGAATCCGGCAATGGGATTCCCGATATTTTAGATGAAGCGGAATACGGGTTAAAAGTTTGGCGTAAAAGCCTCGATGCAAAGGGTGGAGCGGCCGGAGCTGTTGAAACTTCAACCCACTCCTCAAGAGACGACCCCAACTATCCTTATACCTACTCTTTACGTACCCGTTGGTCGTCTTTATTGTATGCAGCGGCTGCAGCACAATTTGCCGAATTGATTAAACCTTTTAATCCCAGATTGGCCGATGAGTATACGGCTTCGGCTATAAAGGCATACCAGTTCGGAGCGGATCCTGAAAATTCTTTGAATAATAAAATTATTCATGCCGCTCCAGAAAGAGGAAAGGACCGGGAGCATCCTTATACCTATACAGTACGCGAAAAAGACTCCGATCTCCTGCCTTTCCTTATTCAAGCCAAACTCCGTTTATTTATTTTAACCGGAGATAAAGACTATCTTAAAAAAATCGACACCGAACTAGCAAAAGCCCCTAAACCTTATGCTTGGCCCTTCAGTAACCGGGACCTTTCCCCTTGGTATTATTTTTCCCTCTTCCATCCCAAGATGGCAGCTGTCATGCCCCCTTACCAATTATTGAAGTGGAAGCAGATATATGTTAACGAGGCTGAAAAGCTGCTGCAGCTTAGGGATACAGAACCTTATAAATTTACCTGGAAGTTTGCGCAATATTGGTGGATGAGCTGGGGAGCTACAACCATGACCAATTATGATAGGGCTTTGTTGATTGCCTTCTTAATGACAGGGCAGGATAAGTATCGGGAAGCAGCTTTAAACAATATCGATTTTATGCTTGGAGCTAACCCCAAAGGGATGTCATGGACTACCGGATTGGGATATGTGTACCCGATTGCCATTCAGCATGCAACAAGCCGCGACGATGGCATTCTCGATCCGGTACCAGGGATCACCATCTTTGGCATTACGGAAGGCACCCCCACACATATTATGAATCCTTTATGGAAGCCAAAAGATTCTCAAGGAAAAGAGCATATATTTGTCACAGAGAAAAATCGCTATACGCCTATCTGGCGGCGCTGGTTTGCCCATCCAACTAAAAACACCCCGCAAAATGAATTTACTATTTATGAAACAATGTCAGCTGCAATTTTTGCATACGCCATTTTAATGCCAGATGACTGGATGCCCTCGGAGGCTTTAAAGCACCAAAAACCGCGCCGCGATAAGCTTCTGTTTGGTTATTGGTATCTGCCATAACTTGAAGGTAAAAGCGAAAAGGCGGAAAATCCTTTCTCGATTGATTTATTATTAATTAAACGCAAAGGCGTAAAGTAATAAAAAATTAATTATTTATGTCAAAATATGCTTGTGAGTAATCCTAAAGCTCATATTAATTTTAAACTGGTTTTACAGTAGCTCCCGCTGAAACTATTATAGCCCCTACAAGTGATTTTAAATAAATAAACGCAGAGTCGGGGAGACGCAAGAGACGCAGAGATTTTATTAAAAAGTAGAAAAATGAAGGTTTAGGGTTATTATTTAAAATTTCTCCGCGTTTAGATCTGCACTTCTTCCCATGAAACAGTGCCATTTTCAGCCACATCTCTTCTGGCTTCTTCAATAGCTTTCAAATCTTGTTCATTTTCGTATTATAAACCAATACTACAAATTGGGAGTCACACTCAGGTCTTTGCAGATTTTATTGCGCAGGGTCTGTTGGATATAGGAGAGCGTGGCGCCGACCGATGACATGCAAGAGGTGCACGAACCTTGGTAGGCGATGATTAGTTCTTTGCCATTGCGCAGCTCTACAACTTCCACACCGCCGGCATCCAATGCTATGTAAGGGCGGATATCGCGGTCCAGCACTTCCTCGATAATGGCAATTTTTTGTTCATTGGAAAGGTCTTGCCAGCCTGGATAGCCTCCCTCGACAACTTCACCTGCATCAAAGGGGGCAGGCGGGGCCACATACGTGTCTGCGAATGGAATACCCTGGCATTGCTCGGCAGCTTTCAATATAGCTTCCAGAACGAGATTTAAATGAGGATAAGTTTCTTTCGGGAAAGCAGGCTGGTCCGATTTATCCCGCAGAGATTTATCAATCAGGTCAGCGGTTACACGCTTGGCCTGGTCATAATTTTTACCCACCAGCAGGTCGCAAGCAGCTTCTGCCGCTCCTATTAGGGCAGATTGCCCGAAAATTTGGAAACGCGAATCGACGATGACGCCATCATCAGGATCTACCATCCAGTAAAGATGGATGTAATTGCCGTCTTCAATTGAACCTTCAGCGCCTTCAGCCAAAAACATTCCGCGCGCCTTAGTTTCATCAGGCGTAAAAAAACCTGCTGAATAGGGGCTGTCAATGCGCGTTGCAAGCTTTTTACTATAGTGCGCCCAAGGGAATGGGGAAGTTAATAGAGCGAGACTCATGTTGGTATCAAGTATGAAGAGGTTTTTCTTAATTTTATCGCATTTTCGACGATAATTTCTGCAGCCCTTTCTATTTCCGCCTCAGTAGTTTCTCTGGACAGGCTAAAGCTTACAGCGCATGCTGCGAGGCTGCGCGGTGTGCCGCAGGCTTCCAGGACAAATGAAATTTGCTGGAAATTGCCGCCGCCAATTGAAGCGTAAACTTGTTTGCGGTTAAGGGAATACAATAGGGCTTCATTGGCAATACCGGGAAAAGCTATTGCGGAACAGTTTGGCAGCCGTTCACTTTCTTGAAAAAGGATCTTAGCATCTGGAAAACCGTTGGTTACTAAGGTTTCCAAGCGGTTTCTTAACCGGGCAGTTTCTGTGCATAGCAAGTCTCTGGCTTCTGCAGCTTCTTTAACAGCTATATGAAGGGCCGTTAATTTAGCAAGATCCAGTGTGCCCGCCCTTTGGCCGGCTTGATCGAGCCCGCCAACAATAAAAGGGGGGATTTTTATCCCTTCCTTGATAAATAATGCCCCGGTCCCTTGCGGAGCATGCAATTGCGCCCCGTTAAAAGAGATCAGGTCGGCCCCGGTATCTTCGAGCTCAAAATAAAGTTTGCCTAGTACATGCGTGGCATCTAAATGCAGACGGATGCCGCGTTCAAAGCAAATGGAAGCGATCTCATTTAAAGGCTGGATTACGCCTGTCAGCCCATTGGCCCAAGACAGGGTTAAAAGGGCTGTACGGGGATTGACGTAATCTGCAAAAGTTTTTGCTTCAACATACCCTTTGGGGCCTGCCGGCAGCAAGCGGCACACATTGCCGAACCTTTCTAAACGTCCCATCGACATAATAGCCGGAGCTTCATCTGTTGAAGAGCAAAGAAACTGGTTTTTGCCTGTGTTTAAAGTAATATCGCAATAGGAGCTGTAAATAGCATGGTTAACAGCCTCGGCGCCTGAACTAGTTAAGATAATGGTATCTCTTGGTTTCGCACCTAAAAAGGTATAGAGTCCCTGGTAAGCTTCTGTTATTAAAGAGGTTAATTCAAGCCCCTTGCCATGTGGAGCGCTTGCGGCACCCCAAAATTTTTGGTAAATGGGTTGCATGCCGCTTATTGCTTTTTCTGAAGGCCTTGCTGCTGTACTGTTGTCCAAATAGATCGGATTGCCGGTCATTTAATTGCCAATCCTTTCAAAAACTTGTCCCTTGCATTCATAAATAATTGGGATGCCGGTAGCGAGTTCCAGTTCCAGTACCTGTTCTTTGGTAAGTTTGTCTAATGCCATGACTATTGAGCGCAGGGAATTGCCATGAGCGGCAATTAACACATTCTTTCCCTCTTTTAAGCGGGGGAGGATATGTTGTTCAAAATAAGGGATGGAGCGTTTGGCGGTCATTTCTAAACTTTCGCCGTTAGGAGGGGGGATATCATAGCTTCTGCGCCAAATTTTGACTTGATCTGCGCCGAATTTAGCCATTGTTTCTGCTTTATTTAATCCCTGCAGCTCTCCATACATTCGTTCATTTAAATCAGACGAGATGTAAACGGGAATGCATTCATCCAGGGCTTGCTTGCCATAAATAGTGCCCCATTCTTCCAGCTTGCCTTCCCCTTGATGCATGATTATAGGGACCTTGTCAGTGTGGTGTTCAGCCATAGCCAGCATGGCAGTCATTTGCGCGCGAATTAAGGAGCTTGTGAAAATAATATCGATGGGGATATCGCTCATGGTGCGGCCGGCGGCCTTGGCTTCCTCGATTCCTTGTTTGGACAAGGGGACATCTACCCAGCCAGTAAATAAATTCCTTAGATTCCATTCCGATTGCCCATGCCGCAACAAAATTAGTTTTGGATTTCCCATGCAAGCTCCTCAATAAATTGAGTCTTAGTGTAAACTAGCTGAGTGCAATCGTCAAAATAAAAAGAACAATATTTATTTTTTCTATGTTTTTTGTTGTAAAAGCACGTTATTGAATTGAATTTTAATTTTATTTTATTTAGAATTAGTTCCATTTTCAATAAAAAGAGCTGTATGAAAAAAAGATTAAGTAAAGCCTTAGCTGCTGCAGGTATTGCTTCTCGCCGTACTTCTGAAGAAATTATTTTCGATGGCAGAGTGACAGTCAATGGAGAAGTGGTGCTGCTGCCGCAAACTTTGGTTGATTTGAAAGTTGATGAAATTCTAGTAGATGGCGAGCCTGTAACAAAAGAAGAGCCGAAAGTATATTATTTACTCAACAAACCGGTAGGGTATATCTGCTCTTCCAAATCTGTTGAAAGCTCTAAATTAGTGGTCGATCTTTTTAAAGAACAAGGCCTGCGCTTATTTTCTATCGGCCGGCTGGATAAAAATACTGAAGGCCTATTGCTGGTGACAAACGACGGCATCTATGCCAACAAGGTCATGCATCCCTCTTCCAATATTCAGAAAGAATATTTAGCCAAAACAGACCAGGATATTACGCATGAGCAGTTGAAAGCAATTTCTGCCGGAACATTGGTTGAAGGGGTATTCATCCGTCCTTGCAAAGTAGCAAAAGTGCGCAGGGGTGCTGTGAAAATAGCGGTCATGGAAGGGAAAAAGCACGAAGTGCGCATGCTGCTCGATGCAGCCGGCTTAAAAGTATTGCACCTTAAACGCATCCGTATAGGCAATCTCCATTTAGGAAACCTACCCATAGGCGCTTATAAAACTATGACTGAAAAAGAAAAACAATTGGTATTTGAATAGACTATATACAGAATGAAGAATAGGTTTCGTGCCTGTGCCCTTGCCCGATTTTAAAAAAATCCTATAAAAAGATAGCAGAAGGTGCAGGGGATTTTCAGGTACAGAAAAAGGCAGGATTAATAAAAATTTAACAATTCCTCTTTATTCTTAAGCCATGAACGTGGAAACCATGAGCACGACATGCGGGAAAAAAAACAAGGTACACCTCTAGAAGATTTGCAGGCGGCGATTGAAAATCTCGAGACGTTTGCAAAACTAAATGAAGGTGAATCTGTACCCAATATTCTCGATCTGGAGGTCCATAATGACCAGATTATCAAGCACCCTAAATCCAAACTTCTCAAAAGCATTGATCTGACCTACCGGTTTTTTAGCAAATTTGTTGGGCCTGCTGACAAAAGGTTTAAAGAGAAACGGGCTAAAGTACAGCAAACATTGCTTAACTCGATTGAATTTTTGAAAAACCATTACCGTTTAATAGGTAAATTGCAGCAAGGATCGACAACCGATCAAGAGCTTGCTTCTTCAGCTTTAAAAGCAATTAATCGCTATAATACTCTTGTGCAAGCCCTAAAAGAAAATCCTAAAAACCTTCGCAAGAGAGCAGCGAGGTTTGTGTATGAACAAACCGGTGTTTCTGTAGATAAAGAGCTTGGCGAACACCTCATTTTACTGCCTCATTCATATTCTATCCAAATAGGGACGCACAGTGAAGATCAGCAATCTACTTTGCTTAAAATTGCCCTGTTGACAGCGCCAATGAAGCACACAGCATTATGCAGCGAGGCTTCTAAACAGGAAATTGATGCCTTGCATATGAAAGCCATAACACTGTTGAAAAACCCGGGCTTTCCATCTTCTTTAAGGACTGCTTTAGGGGCCTTGCTTAAAGAAACACCTGTAAGGGCAGTCATGGCGGCGGCAGCCTCTATTCCAGCTGCCGGCGATAGTGCGGAAATTATATTATTGCAGCAAACTGTTTCTCCAATACCCGGTGAAGAGATTACAGTACAAGGGTCTTTTAAAAGAAATTCCGGATTGCATGTGCCCAGTGTTCCTATACCAAATAGCTTTCAAGTATCAACTAAAGCGTTTCAGACCGGATTTCCGCATCCGCTGCAGCATACAGGCTGGTCATTGGCAAATGAATTAATACCTGAGTGCCCCAGCAGGCTTTCTATGCTGCCCATATTTCAAGAAGTATATGAAAAAAAATTGCTGTTTGCTAAAGAATTATTACCAGGCGGACAACTAAATGACCGCGCAAAGCAGATCTTAAAAATTAAAAAACAAATCATTGAAAATGACTCCAAATATTATTTAGCTCGCTATGAAGACCTAATGCGGGCAATTTTGCAGGCAGCAAGCCATGCTGTCGTTACGGAAGAAGCGGCTTTTCCAAAACTGGAAAGGTTTTTTAATCATTTGCAGATTCAAGCAAAACCTTTAGAATATTTTTCCCATACCTGCCACCTCATGAATGCTGTTTTTCTCTCATTTCCATTTGATCGCTTTCATGAGTTATACATGGACAATAAACAGCATCGATTTGCGAAAGAATCCAAAGCCCTTTATCAGCAGTGTTTAGACATCCTTGAAGCCGGGTGTCAAGAAGCATTGCAAGAGTGCGGCCGGCAGCTGGAAAATAACATAGGGGAAGAAGCTGCGATTGAGTTTGTAGTGAGTATGGGAACAATTTTAGGCGATGCCGGAAAAAAAGTAATACTCCAGTACATCTCAGAAAAATTAGGGTTTTCACCTCCCCTTTTGACTAATTTTGAAAGAATAGTGCAAATATGCGCTTTTAAACACTTGCTTGCATTTCAGAAAGAGTTATTAATGCCCGCTTCAAGCGATATGGAATTAGAGGGTGCTTTAGAAAAAAGCCTGAAAAAAAATCTTCATGAAGAAATCCAATTATTTAATTCCGCTATCATCGAATCAGATTTGGCGGTAAAAATTTCAAATGAACTTGAAATGTATTACAATTCCCGTTACTTCTATCTCATTCAGCAAAATAAACAACAAGAGGGCTCTTAAGAGAAGCCTTATCCTGGGAGATGCATGGCTGCTGATTCAGCCTCACAATTAAGTATTGAAAGAACACGTTCGGCATTGTTATGGAAGCATGTTCTGACTTCCCCGTTTTGGGCCATCTACACCCTGTTACCCTTCTTTATGTATAAAGATTTGCATGCGACATCCTTGCAAATATTATTGGTTATTGCCCTTAAACCAGTAGTGTCTTTGTTTTCGCTTTATTGGGGAGCTTTTATTCATGGAAGGCGTGACAGGCTCTTATCCAGTTTAATTTGGGGAGGTATTTTAGGGCATTTACCCTTCTTTTTTATACCCTGGATTGATAATCCATGGTTTTTTGTATTTGCCTCGGCCCTATATATGCTCAATTCACGCGGCGTAATGCCGGCCTGGGGAGAGATTTTAAAAATTAATCTGCCGGAAGATTCGAGAAAAAAGGTCTTTGCTTACAGTTCGGCTTTTTATTATTGCTGCAGCGGTTTTTTTCCTTTTTTATTCGGCTGGTTGATGGATGATTATTTCCAGGCTTGGCGCTGGATTTTGCCGGCAACAGCTTTTCTTTCCCTTTCCTCCATCTTGTTTCAGATCAGGATCCCCATCAAATTAGAGCCGACAGATCAAATACAGGAAGCAAATACGAATTCTATTTGCAAACAGCTCTTGCTTCCCTGGCAGAAAGTTTGGTCATTGGTAAGGTCTAGAGAAGATTTTTACCACTATCAGATAGGGTTTATGCTGGCAGGCGGCGGAATTATGATTGTGCAGCCGGCCCTGCCGAATTTCTTTATGGACGTATTGCACCTGTCTTACCTAGAGCTGGGAATGGTGCTTTCACTTTGCAAAGGCTTTGGGTTTGCTGCAGCTTCCCCCGTTTGGGCGCATTACATGAATAGAATAAATATTTTTTTATTTGTCCGTGCGGCCACAGGATTAACATGCGTGTATTTTCTGTGCCTATTAGCTGCGCAAGCTCATTTGATGTGGGTGTACATTGCCTACATTATTTATGGCATTATGCAGGCTGGTAGTGAATTGGCCTGGAATCTGTCAGGCCCGGTTTTTGCTAAAAATGAAGACAGTTCCTTATACAGTTCCGTTAATGTTATGACAGTAGGCATACGCGGATGCGCCGCCCCCCCTATTGGGAGCTTAATGGGAGCCGCTGCAGGTTCAGGCTCAGTGATGGCCTTAGGCCTTTTATTAAGCCTCGCCGCTACCTATTATCTGACAAAGTGCGCAAGCTCTTATCAGGACTCTGGCATTATCCCTGAAAAATGACAACATTATGGACCTTAACGACGCCAAAGACATTTACGACAAGCAATTGGCGCTTAGTCCATTAAGTCCCTAAGGTCCATGGCGTCATTAAGGTCCATTGTCCATTTAAGCGCCTCACTCAGACTTATGCAACTGTCTCTTACGGACTTAATGACCAAGTTTAGGGATAGCTTTAAGGAGCTTTTTGGTGTAGTCAGCTTCGGGCTCCGAAAATATGGCCGCTGTCGGTTTAGTTTCAATGATACGCCCTTTATGCATGACGGCCACGGTATCTGCCAAATGCTGCACCGTAGCTAAATCGTGAGAGATAAATAGATAGCTCAGTTCCTTTTCTTTCTGCAAATCTAAGAGCAAATTAATAATCTGGGCCCTTACTGACACATCTAAAGAAGATAATGCTTCATCGCAAATGAGTAACTCAGGGTTGGTTGAGAGAGCTCGTCCAATGCATACTCTTTGTTGCTGCCCTCCTGAGAGCTCATGCGGATAGCGGTCAATTAAACCAGGGGATAAACCGACTAGCCGCAGCAGTTCTGCGACCTTTTCGCGCAACTCATCCCTTGAAGCGGCAAGGCCATAATAAAGCAGCGCTTCACCCATGCTTTGTTCAATACTGCGGCGGGGATTTAAAGAACCATAGGGATCTTGGAATACCATTTGACACTTTAGCCTGGCCGTCTTTAAGTGTGCTGTGTTCAAGGCCATTAAATCTTGCCCTAAAAATGTAATCTGGCCTGATGTCGGCTCAATTAAGCGAATGGCAGCCCTGGCTGTTGTGCTTTTCCCTGAGCCCGACTCACCGACAAGGGCGAGGGTCTCTTTTTTGGCGATGGAAAAACTTACATCGTCGACGGCTTTGACAACGCCTGCCGGCTTTTTAAATACCCCTTTTAAAATAGGATAGTACTTGCTTAGTCTTTGTACTTTAAGTATGGGCGGATGCATCGAATAGCCAGCATTTAACTTGTTGACTTGACTCTTTACCTGGAAAATAGGGGACTTTGCCATGCTTGCATATCTCCATGGCATAAGGACAGCGGGGATGAAAATAGCAGCCTGAAGGCAAATCAGTAATAGGCGGAACAGTCCCCTTAATAGTAGGCAAGTAGGTTTTTGGCGAGCCGCTAGCAGGCAGGGAATGCAGCAGCCCTTGCGTATAAGGATGGCCCGTTGCTTGTAAAACTTGGCGACAGCGCCCCTCTTCTATTTTTTGGGTGGCATACATGACAATGACTTCGTCAGCCATTTCTGCCACAACGCCCATGTCATGGGTAATTAATAGTATGGCCATTTGCTTCTTTTTCTGCAGGGTGCGCATGAGATGAAGAACTTGCGCTTGAATGGTTACATCTAAAGCTGTTGTCGGTTCATCGGCAATTAAAATGTCGGGCTCGCATAATAAAGCCATTGCAATCATGGCCCTTTGCTTCATTCCACCCGAGAGTTGATGAGGATAGGCTTCCATGCATACATCAGGGTTATTAATGCCGACTTCTACAAGCGCCTGCCTTATTTTTTCTGCCGCTCTTGCGCCTGAGAGACGCATATGGATGTCTAAAACCTCTTCTAATTGGTTTCCAATAGTGTATACAGGATTTAATGAGCTTGAAGGGTCCTGAAAAATCATGGCGATTTTTGAGCCGCGGATTTGCCGCAATTTGCTTTCAGAAAATTGGAGCAGGTTTTGCCCTTGATAAATTACTTCCCCTTCAGGAGCTAATGCTGGCGGATTTGGTAATATTTTTAAGAGGGAAAGCGCTGTGATTGTTTTACCGCAGCCGGATTCCCCCACTAAAGCTAAGGTTTTACCTTTATACAAATCAAGGCAGAGATCATCGACTACAGTGTATATTTTCTTTCCGAATTGAAAGCGGGTAGTCAGGTTCCGAACTTGTAAAACAGGGGCGTCCATAATTAACTAATTTCACCGGATTGAATTATAACAGGATTACCTTCATAAATAATCGTTAAGGAACCATCTTCATTTACAGCTTGAAAAATGCCCTCCAACATCTTCCCTCCATATGTAAAACGGATGGCTTGCCCTTCCCAAGGTTTCATGAAGCGTGTGAGCTCTGGAGAAAGGCTGGCAAAACCATGAGTCCGAAAAAAAGCGAGATTTTGTTTAAATAGCCGCTGCAATTCAAATAACAAACTTTCAAGATCAAAGCCTTTTCCGGATTCCTCCTTTAAAGAAGTCGCCGGCTGTCCAATTTCTAAAAGCATAGCTGCCGGCATATTTACATTAATGCCGATACCCGCTGCTACACCAACCGCATCTGCTTGAGTTTGTACTTCGCACAAAACCCCTCCAACTTTTTTACCTTTGATCATAAGGTCATTCGGCCATTTTAAGTAGGGTTTAAAACCCTCTACTTCTAACATTTGTGCAGCACTAATAGCAAGCAGCTGGGCTATATTGCCGATGTCTTTCCTGCCAGGCTCCATAAAAAAACAGAAAGTGGCATAAATATTCAAACCTGTAGGTGATTGCCAAATGCGCTGATATCTGCCCCTTCCTGCAGTTTGCTCATCTGCAGAAATTACGGTAATTTCATTTCGTGAGAACGAGCTTAAGTGTGCTTTTGCGTAATCGTTGGTAGAAGCAATTTGAGGGAAATGGTATCTTTTCATAAATCGAATATTTACAGTTTATCAATTAGCGTCAAGGCGCAATACCGTCATGTGGACCTATCAATACTTAAATCGCATCGATTTTAGGGTAATTCCAATTATCTTGGCCTTAATGTTCATCAGCTTATCAGTCATCTCTTCATTTTCTATTGAAAATCCCTTCGAGTCTCCGGATGAAACTTTTTTTACCACTCAAGTTAAGCAGCAGATCCAATGGTTTGTCCTTGGAGTTGCCGTGTTTGTTTTTTGCGCCGGTTTCGACTACAACAAACTAAGGGAATGGACATGGCTGCTTTACGCGCTTATGTTAGTGCTGCTTGTCGGCCTTTTTTTTACCGACTCTATTCAAAGGGTGCATCGCTGGTATCGCATCCCGATTATTAATAGCAGTTTTCAACCCTCCGAGTATGCTAAGTTAATAGTCGTAATCTCATTGAGCTGGTTTTTGGAAAAAAGACGAGATCGCGCTTCAGAATGGAGCACAGCCATTTTTGGCGGTTTAATTGTAGGAGTGCCATTCTTATTAATTCTCAAACAGCCTGATCTCGGAACGGCATTAGTATTGTTTCCTATTGCACTTGTCATGTTTTATTACGGCGATCTTCACCCCCTTGTCATTAAATTAATGGCATGGCTAGGAGGGAGCTTGCTTGTCATTGTCGCCCTTTTTTTTCTCGAAATTATCCCCCACGAAGAAGCCAGGCCCTATGCAACAAAGTTTATAAAAGAATACCAATATGAGCGTCTCAACCCCAATACGCACCATCAAAAAGCCTCCACAACAGCAATAGCAGTAGGGGGGATATTAGGCACAGGTTGGCGTAAAAGTGAATTTACCGGCGGAGGATGGCTGCCTGCACCTTACACAGATTCGGTATTTCCTGCCTTCGGAGAGGAATTTGGTTTTGTAGGGTTGATAATCTTATTGGTACTTTTTTACGCATTGATCTATTTTAGTTTTCAAGTATCAGCAGTGGCTAAGGATCATTTTGGAAGATTATTGTCAGCCGGCATCAGTGTCTATTTGGCCATGCACATTTTAGTCAACATTGGAATGATGTGCGGCTTTTTGCCAATCACAGGGGTGCCGTTAGTATTGGTAAGTTATGGCGGCTCCTCATTTCTCTCTACTATGGCTACGTTAGGTATACTGCAAAGTATATATAGTCGAAGGTTTATGTTTTAGGATAAGTATGAATAATAAACACCCATTTTTTATTGAAGAAGCAACCTGGCTGGGTGAAGGAAAAATAGCCTTTAGCGCTTCCCCCGACATTATCCGCTTTTTTACAAAATGGCAAATACCGGCTCCTCAGATAAAAGTTGAAGGACATCCTTGCTTGCAAGTGGTAGAGATGCTGGGGGATCGCGAACAGATTGAAAACAATTTACGGTTTTATGATCTAAAGAGCCATGAGTTTAAAGTCGATCTCGACAATCAACTCATCGGCACAGTACAAGGCACCGGATTCTTTGACGAATTGAAAATTGCCTGGGAATTTCGCGGCCACCCTAATTTTGAAGGCTTTGAAATTTATGAATTGCAGGAAAATGGCGATTATATTTTTCATGCAGAATATGTGTCGCCAGATCAATTTAGATCAATTATTGATGGCAGGATCTGGAAGAAAGCCTCAACCTAGATAGAAAAAGCTTTTAGATTAAATGTAAATGTATTACACAATAACCTCTGCAATTGAAAACCAGTAGTTGTCTAATGTCCAAAATACTCTCTTTTTTCTCCTTGTTATGCCTAACCATGCTTTCTTCTTGCTGCTCCCCTTGTGTGGATTATTGTGTTGAAGGCGCAGATGAGTTTGTCATTGATTCATACACTATCAGGCAAGGGAAAATAGCAGTTTTAGAGATGGAAGGGATTGCGCTTGGAGAGCTTTGTCCTGAATTTATGGAAGAATACAAAGATGCCATTGCTGAAGATGATATATTAAATATTGCCATTTATCACCCGACTCGCCGGGATCTTTGCGATTCGATTAGTTTTATCAATGATAACATCGGATTTAGAGTCGTTCAAGGATGCATCGATATTCCGGATGTCGATATTGTCGAAGTTGAGGGCTTAACTATCGATGAAGCAAAAGAACTTATTCAAAATAAATTTCGCCAGGAAATTCAAGGCGTCGAAGTGTTTATCAGCTATAAAGATCGTTTATCGCGTAAAGTGGATTTAGCCGGCCGTGTTTCCGTGCCTTATATTCCGGTAGACGGGAAAATGCGCCTTTATGAGATTATTTGCAAAGCATCGCTGCCGGGACCTACAAATTATTATAAAAGCTATGTTTTAAGAGATGGCTGTCAATTACCGGTCGACCTCTATAGGCTTATGAATGAAGGGGATCTTTGCCAGAATATTGTGATGCGCGGCGGAGATAAAATTTTTTTAGCAGAAGCTGAAGATTCACGTGTCATGATCATGGGTGAAGTCGGGATGCCGCGTGCATTAAGCGTGCCTTATGGTTTTCTGTCCTTACGTGAAGCACTTGTGTTAGCGGGCGGGATTCCCTTTACCGGTAATAAAAATCGGATTTGTGTAATTCGCGGTGATTTTTTATTGCCGAAAATTTACATACTCTCTTGGGAGCATATTATCCATTTGCCAAATGAAAGTTTATTGTTAATCCCAGGCGATACTGTTTACGTCCATGAAAAGCCAATTACACAGTGGAATCGCTTCATATCTCAATTGCTGCCCAGTTTTGAGGGAGTTAATGCTGGATTTGGGACCTATAGAACAATTCTTCCTTAAAGGTATTGTTGCATGTCTGAATTTAAACCTAACAATGATTTGATTATCTCTCTTAATGATTTAGTCGACCTTATAAAAAAGAAAAAAAAGTTTATTCTTTTTTTTAGCTTCTTATTTGCTCTTCTTTCTTTAAGCTCTGTTGCATTTAAACCCGTCAAATATTTAGCTGAAGGAACTTTTAGGGATAAAGGAAAACCAAAGCAAGCAGACGTTAAAAGCATTTTAGATTCCTCTATTTCAAAGCCTGAAAATGAAATTTTGAGTTTGCTTAAGACGAATAAATTGCTCGATGAACTTATAGATAAATTTGGCCTTCAAATTAATATCACCCCTTTTACACAAAAACATGGGTGGAAAGAACATTTAAAAAATAATATGAAAATCGAATGGGCGGTTTTCAAAAAAAAAACCGACTGCCTGATCGATCCATATCTTTGTGAATTAAAAGCCAGCCGAATTACCTACCAGGGAGAATTGCAAAAGTCGTTCGTTATTAAATTTATAGATGACAAACAATTTATAGCCTTTGAAGGAAAAACAGAGATAGGTTCCGGCAAGTTGAATGTTCCATTTACCGGCCCGCAGTTTTCTTTTGTTTTGCAGAGCGCGGCAGAATCGAGTCTGGCAGGACAAAGATTCGCTATCACATTATATCCAAAAAATCTCATTGCTAAATCTCTTGTACCTTACCTTAATGTTGAAGCGGGCAAAGAAGAAAAGTCCCTTATTAAAATAAGTTTTACTCACCATAATCGCGAGTTTGCAGCTGCGGTCGTCAATGAACTCATGCATATATACCAAAATTTTCAGCAGCGCGACGCCGATAAATTTTCGCAGCAGCAGTTAGCCTATTTGCAAAAAAAGCAAGAAGAAGCTCTGACAAGCCTTATGCTGCTGCTGGATTCGCATGCCAGCGTTCTTGCTTCAGGATTAGCCACGAGCGGGTTTGTAAATACTCAAAGCCAAATTGATTTCTTTGCCAAAGCCAATTATGAGCTGCAGCATAAATTGCGCGCCATGGAATTAGAATCAAAAAAGATAGAGACGGCATTAAACCAGGAACTTTCCGACTTAGTGTTAATGCTTCCAGACTCCCTTATAACTTTTAAAGATGCAGTTAAACGCATAAAAGAACTTGGCCTGCAGAGGGATACTATTGCCCTGGCCTTGCATAAAAAACAACCCTACGAAGCTCAAGCAGCAAAAACGGATAAGCAGGCAGCCCTTCTACAAGCAGTCGCCTCATGCTGTTCCAATTTTGAAAAAACATTGCAGAAATACCAAAATAATGAACCCATTGATGATGAAGTGCAGAAGTTAGGCCCGGCAACGGGATTAGTACAAAATTGGATCGAGCGCCTTAATGCACAAAAAGGCACGAAAGAAGGGGAGATAGAGCAGAAAAGCTTTCTTGCTTATTTGGAAAACCAAATACGCCTCTATCATGTCTATGCTAAGATTTTACAAGATCGCTTGGTAAACCAATATGAGCTTGACACTGATTTTGAAGGGCTTGACTTGGCAGCTGCAACTGAGCTGTATTTGGCATATACAAAAAGGCTTGATAGACTGGAAGCAGAACTTAGGCTAAAACAGCATGTGCTGGAAAAGCTGCATACCAAAGAAATTGATTATCATTCTCTGGAGACTTTTTTAACCGACAATATCAGCAAAGAGGTGTTTAAAAGAGCTGCTATCTTGGCCTTGGCTTTGCAAGATCAAGAGAATCGCACGCAGAAAGAACAGGAGAGGCTAAAAACAGAAATGGCCCTCAATCGCGATTTTTTAAAAAATCACGTAGAACAGATGAGCGAAATGCTGCAAATAGAGCAAACCCTTGGAAAAGAAAAAATAGGATCCTTGCAGCAATACATGCTGGAGATGCTAAATTTGTCTATCGGCATTGCTGAAAAACATGTAAGAGAAAATCTAGCCTCTCTATTGAACAATCTGCAGATTGAAAAAGCACTCGTAGAACAACACCTGGCCGACAATGTACAGAAAATGGAGACCCTTCCTTACCGCTGGGCTTCCGAGCAATTGATACAGCATAAGATGAGTTTGAATAAAGCCATAGTGGAAGAGACAACAAAACTGGTTGAGTCTAAAAATGTCGCTTTAAACCTGGACTTAAGCCAATCCGCGCCTTTGGACTATGCGCAAGCGCCTATTTTCCCTGAGTCGCCAAAATTATTATTTTTCGCTGTTTTGGGCATGGCAGCAGGCGCGTTTCTAGGCCTGCTGTTTGCTATTGGAAAAAGCCTCTACGATGGAATCGATGCCTCTAAAGAGAATCTGGTTGCCTCTAAACAGGCTGTCGCCGGTTATTTGAACTCCAAACCCTCATCCCATTTATCTGATAGGGATCTTGAAACCATGCGCAAGTTAAGCCAGTTTTGCGCAGAGAAAAAAGAGCAGCCGCAAAAACATTGCTTAACTTGCTGTCTTATGCTTGGAGAGGGACCTGACTATAGCAAATATTTGACAGAAATATTGGCAAAAAAAGGGGGCAGGGGTTTATTGCTCTATATAGATTTTGATGGAAGCAGCGAACAAAATGTCGGCCTTCTGCCTTACCTGGAAGCTAAAAGTCCTTCTTTGGGCATCCAAAAAGGAGAATATGCAGACAAAGTAATTGCTGGCGGTTTTACCCGTTTTTCTACCGAGATCCTGACTTCAGCAAAGTTTAAAACCCTGTTAGCGCAGCTGGCCAGCCAATATGACTGGATCTTTGCCGTGACTAACAGCAAACCCACTGCTGATAAAGAATATCTCCTGCGGTTATTCGATACAGCTATCATTTCCCTAAAGGAAGAAAAGCTGCTAGATCTCGTGCCCTATATGGAATGGTCTTACAATCACCAGCAGTCCGTTAACTTTATCTTCATCACCTAAAGAGATAGTTCTTAAAACCCAAGTTGCGCCCCTAAATCACGCTTGAACATTGCCGAACTTGACAAGTGAAAGGATAAGTTCCGAAGAGCCAAGTCGTGACTTGGCCGAGGAGCTTAGCGTTTCAATTGGCAAGTGCAGGCCTGTTCAAGCGTGAAACTTTTGTGCATAGTATCTTTTTTACCAAGGATTCTCATGCACTCCAAAATTATATGCATTTACTGTATTTGTGACGATTTTC